>DAINND010000121.1:0-8783 GCA_036736065.1 Ilumatobacteraceae bacterium | reverse complement strand
CATCGGTTTTCCTACTACCTCGTACGGGTCGCCGTCGTGGTATGTCACCTTCCGCGCGGCGGGGCCGTCGACGGTGATCCGCTCGACGAGGGCGTCGGGTATCGGGTCGCGGCCTAACCGCGACCCGACAGCCCAGGTGCCGCGGTAGAGGACGACGGGGTTGTCGACGGCGAGCGCCGAGAGGCGGTCGAGGGCGCCGGAGGCGTCGAGCGGCTGGCTGCGCAGCTCGTTGCGCACGATGGAGGCGTGGAGCGCGGCCTCGGCGGCCGCTGCCGTGGTGCGTTGGTTGACGAGGCTGCTCCTCGTGAAGCTGTAGGCAGCGGCTGACAGGAACAGGGCGAGCAGCAGCGTGCCGAGGGAGAACATGAGCAGCACGCGCGTCCGCAACGACAGGCGGCTGACCCGCAGGTGGCGGAGCCGACCCACGATGGCCCGACGTCCAGCGGGGATCGCGCCCGTGGCGTCGACGGGCTGATCCGTCACGACTGCAGTCGGTAGCCGAGCCCGCGCACGGTGACGACGTGGCGAGGGTTGGCGGGGTCGCTCTCGACCTTGGTGCGCAGCCGGCGGATGTGCACGTCCACGAGCCGACCGTCGCCGAAGTAGTCGTATCCCCACACCTTGTCGAGCAGGCTCTCGCGGCTGAAGACACGGCCAGGATTCTGGGCGAGCTCGCACAGCAGCCTGAACTCGGTCTTGGTGAGGTGCAGCTCGACCCCGTCACGCATGACCTTGCCCTCATCGGGCACGATCTCGAGGTTGCCGAACACGAGCCGTGCATGTCCGGCCGAGATGGGCCGGACCCGGCGCAGGAGCGCCCGGATGCGCGCCGAGAGCTCCTTCGGTGCGAACGGCTTGGTGAGGTAGTCGTCCGCTCCGGCCTCGAGCCCGGCGACGACGTCGTGGGTGTCGTTGCGTGCGGTCACGATCACGATCGGGACGTCGCTGTGGCGCCTCAGGGTTCGACACAGCTCGAAGCCGTCGATGCCCGGCAGCATGATGTCGATGAGGACGACGTCCGGCGCGGCGCGGGCGAACATGTCGATCGCATCCTCACCGCTGCCAGCCTCGTCGACGGTCCACCCTTCGTCCTCGAGCGCGAGCTTGACCGCGGCGCGGATCCGTTCGTCGTCTTCCACCGCCAGGATGCGCGTACCCACGGCTCACATGATGCCAGGTATCGACCCCGTCCGTCAGGCGTTGGCGGCAGTCGGCGCGACGCTGGCCGCTCTGACCAGCCCGAGCATCGCGCCGAACAGCTGTGGGTTCGCGACCAGCACCTCACCGGGTCGGGCCGGTCCACCGGAGAAGTCGCCGGTCCGGCAGCCGGCTTCGCGGGCGATGAGCTCGCCTGCGGCGAGGTCCCACGGGCCGAGGCCCTCTTCGAAGTAGGCGTCGAGGCGGCCGGCGGCCACGAAGCAGAGATCGACCGACGCAGCACCCAGCCGACGGATGTCACGCACGGCGTGGATCAGCCTGGCGACCCGGCGCGCCTGGGTCGCCCGCCGCTCCGGGTGGTAGGAGAACCCTGTCGCCACGAGCGCCGTCGCCGGGTCGCTCGTCCCGCTGCAGCTGATCGGCATGTCGTTGAGCATCGCCCCGCACCCACGCTGCGCGGAGTAGAGCTCGCGCAGGGTGGGGACGTAGACCGCTCCGACCAGGGCGCCCTGTTCGTCGGCAGCGGCGATCGACACGGCGTACCCGGGCAGGTCGTAGAGGTAGTTGGTCGTGCCGTCGATCGGGTCGACCAACCAGCGGATGCCCGAGCGGCCCTCGGTGTCGGTGCCCTCCTCGCCGATGATGCCGTCATCGGGGCGCAGCGTCCGCAGCCGCCCGACGATGAGCGCCTCGGCCGCTCGGTCGTACTCGGTGACCATGTCGGTGATCGTCGACTTGGACTCCGACGAGATCGCGCCGCTGGCGCGCCCGTCGGCGACGAGGTCGCCGGCCTCGACGGCGAGCGAGCGGGCGATCTGGAGCAGCTCGGTGGGGTTGACTCCGCTCACGGGTCGTTCCTCCGCCCCAACTGGTCCGTCTTCGCCATCCGCCACTCGCCCTGGGCCCGGAGCACGAGGACGGCGACGATGCTCATCCCGATCGCTGAGATGACCGCTCCGACGAACAGCCCGATGCCGAGCGGCAGGGCGCAGTCCCCCTCGCACTGCAGCGACACGAGCGTGTAGCCGATCAGGGCTCCCGCTCCGCCGGCGAGCAGGATCGACACGAATGCAGCGAGACGAGCTGCCGGCGACGGGATCGCCGACAGGGGTCGGTCATCGGGAGCAGGCATGGCTCCACGCTACGTCACACAACCGCAACATTCGGGGATGCGATCGTTCGGCCGGGGCCTCCGCCACCGGGCTCGACGGCTCAGGCGGTCGAGAGAGGCCGGCCGCGGTAGGGTCGCGGCTCATGCGCGTCACGGTTGTCGTCCCGACCTACAACGAGGCCGGCAACATCGAGACCGTGGTCGCAGCCGTGCGGCGAGTGCTTCCGAGCGCGCAGGTGCTGGTCGTCGACGACGGCAGCCCCGACGGCACGGCCGACCTGGCCGAGCAACTCGGGGCGAGCCTCGGCTCGGTCCACGTGCTGCGACGCTCGTCGAAGGACGGCCTCGGCGCCGCCTACCGCGCCGGGCTGCGCCACGCCATCGAGCACGGCGCCGAGGTGTGCGTGCAGATGGATGCCGACCTGTCGCACGATCCGGCGGTGCTGCCGGCCCTGGTGGCGATCGTCGAGCACGGTGCCGACCTCGCCATCGGGAGCCGCTACGTGCCGGGAGGGATCACGCTCAACTGGCCGCGTCGGCGCCGCTGGGTGTCGCGGTGGGGCAACCGCTACGCGGCCGGCGTGCTCGGCCTGGCGGTCAACGACGCCACCGCGGGGTACCGGGCGTATCGCACCACGGCACTCGAGCGGATGAGCTTCGACACCGTCGTTGCCGAGGGCTACGGGTTCCAGATCGAGATGACCTACCGCCTGGTGCGCGCGTCGGGACGCATCGTCGAGTTCCCGATCACCTTCCGCGACCGGACCGAGGGCGAGTCGAAGTTCAGTGGCTCGATCATGCGCGAGGCCTTTGGACTGGTGCTGCGCCTGTGGTTGGCCGACTTCCGCGGCCGCCGGACCCGACGGGCACAGGGCGGCTGACGCCTCGTCCTGCCGAGGACCTCCGCCGGTGCCGGCCCGCCCAGGAGTGGGCTCGGAGCAGTCGGGGCTCGCGCCGTGCGGCACGGCGACAAGGACGCGTTCTACGTGAGCGTGGAGCTGCGGCGACGCCCCGAACTGGGCGGCAAGCCGGTGGTCGTGGGCGGTGACGGGGCTCGTGGCGTCGTCGCCGCCGCCTCGAACGAGGCGCGTCGTTTCGGCGTGTTCTCGGCGATGCCCTCGTCCCGCGCACGTCGCCTGTGCCCCGACGCGGTGTTCCTTCCCGGCGACCACGAGCTCTACGCCAGCGTGAGCAGGTACGGCCACGAGATCTGCGCCAGCGTCACCCCCATCGTCGAACCACTCGCTCTCGATGAGGCGTTCCTCGACGTCACGGGATCGATACGCCTGCTCGGCCCCGTCGAGACGATCGGCGCCACCATCCGCGAGCGCGTCCGTGACGAGTTGGCGCTGCAGTGCTCCGTCGGTGGCGCCGTGAACAAGCTGCTGGCCAAGTTGGCCTCGAAGGCCGCCAAGCCGATCGCGTCGCGCGGCGGCGTGCAGCCGGGCAGGGGCGTGGTGCTCGTCGAGCCTGGTTCCGAGCTGGCCTTCCTGCACCCACTCCCGGTGTCCGCGCTGTGGGGTGTCGGCCCAGCGACCCGAGGTCGCCTCGAGCGGCTCGGCGTGTCGACGGTCGGTGACCTCGCCCGGATCGACCGGGCGGTGCTGGTGACAGCGCTCGGGGCCGCTCAGGGAGCGTTGCTGCACGACCTGTCGTGGGGTCGGGACCCGCGGCCTGTCGAGGCCGACCGGGAGATGAAATCCCTCGGTCAGGAGGAGACCTTCGGGCACGACCGGCACACGCTCGCCGAACTGCGGCACGAGGCCGTCCGCATCGCCGACTCCGTGGCTGCGCGGCTGCGCGCGACCGGAGCGGCGGCGCGCACCGTGGCGATCAAGGTCCGCTTCAGCGACTTCACCACGATCAGCCGCTCACGCAGCACGGACTCCCCGGTCAGCACGGCAGCCGCGAGCCTCGTCGTCGTCGAGGCGCTGCTGCTCCAGGTGGACCCGGGCCCCGGGGTGAGGCTGTTCGGGATCACGCTCAGCAACTTCGCGGAGTCCGCCGAACAGCTCTCCTTCGACGACCTGGGGCCGGGCGATCGGGTGCGCCGGGACTGGACGTCGACCTCAGCCGCCGTGGACGCCATCAGGGAGCGCTTCGGGACGGGCGCGATCGGCCCGGCGTCCACCGTGACGAACGAGGGGTTGCGGGTCGGGCGGCGCCGCACACAGCAGTGGGGCCCTGAGGCGTGACACTCGGCTCATGCCGCGATCGCGTTGTGCGCCGAGCCGTGACGTGGAACAATGAAGCACCGACGCAGCCCCAGGAGAGGCTCATGCCGCTTTCCGAAGACGACGAGCGCATCCTCCGTCAGATCGAGGAGCAACTCCAGCGTGACCCCTCGTTCGCGCGGGAGTTCGAGCCCGAGGTGTCCTCGGCTCGCCGCTCGCTCTTCGTGATGGTGGTCGGCACCGTGCTCGCCGTGGCCCTCACGGTCCTGCTGCTGGCCGTCAATCCGCTGCTCGCGTTCGTCGGCTTCGTGCTCGCCATGCTGTGCGTCGTGCGCGCCGAGCGCCACGTCCGTGCCATCGGCGAGGACGCGGTGCGGCAGATGGCGGCGATGCGCCGCAACATGCCGGGCGCCGGCCGCAGCCGGCCCTCCTGACCGAGCGCCGCGCCCGATCGTTCAGACCGGGCGGACCCGCCGGCCGACGAGCCGCTGGCGGATGAGCCGTGGGTCGACCCTGCACCAGAGCCGCAGCCCCCAGCCGAGGCGCTCATCGCTCGCCTCGACGATCTGGGTGCGCAGCACGGCTGCCCGCATCGCGGTCGGTTCGGCCACCCCGGCCGGTGAGTAGACCGCCCGGCTCACGAAACGGCCGAGCTCGGCGAGCGGCCGTCCGTCGATGTCGAGCTCGCGCTCGACGAGCCGGGCGTATTCGAGGGGTGTCGCCCCGCCCGGAGGTGGCGCGCCAGCGATCATCAGTGCGCCGACGGCGCCGTGCCAGGCGTCGATCACCTGGGTGGACCAGTCCGTCGCCCGCGGCGTGAGGCGTCGGACCAGTCCGGGCATCAGCGCCACCCACGCTCCTGCCGCGAGGAGGGCGAGCAGGATCCAGCGCCCGATCCCGATGCCCCCGGTCGGTCCGTCCCCACCGCCGCCGTTCGGGATGGTCGTGACGGCGACGCCGGGCTGGGGCACGACGCTGGTGACGGTCGATCCGGGCGCCGTGGTGACCGGGGTGGTCGTCGTGACCGCCGCGGGATCGGTCGTCGACGTGCCATCGAGCGAGGAGGTCTCCTGTGCCGGAGGTACGCCCGTCGACTGCTCACTGCCAGGGGCGCCGCGACCGGGGGTGGGCTCGAACAACACCCAGCCGATGCCGTCGAACCACACTTCGGGCCAGGCATGTGCATGGCGCCCGAGTACGTGGTACCGGCCGTCGCTGCGCAGCTCGCCCTGGGTGAAGCCGACCGCCACCCGCGCCGGCAGGCCGACGGATCGGGCCATCGCTGCGAATGTCGCCGAGAACTGCTCGCAGTAGCCGCGGCGGTTGCGCAGGAAGCTCAAGATCGCCTCGTCGCTGTGGCCTCGCTGGACGCGCAGGTCGTAGACGAAGTTGTCGCGGAAGTAGCTCTGCAACGCGAGGGCCTTGCGGTAGGGGGTCGGGGCGCCGGCGGTGACCTCGTTGGCCAGGGCGACGACGGACACCGGGAAGTCGTCCGGCAGCTCGAGCTGGGACGGGTCGGGCGGTGCCGACGCCGTCGCCGCATCGAGCTCGGCGGCCGTCGGCACGCGCACATCCGAGGCGACGTTGAAGACCTGACCGTCTTGGAAGGTGCCTTCCGGCAGGGCGATCGTGGCGGTGCGCTCGAGCCACCCGAGCCCCGGCTGGGAGATCTCGACCGGCAGATAGGCGGCGGGGACGAGCCGGCCGCCCAGGCGCCGGACGATGAGCTGCTGCTGGACGATCCGCGCCTGGTCGGTGATCGTCGCGAGACCGTCGTCAGCCGACTCGAGCCCACTGTCGGACAGGGTCCACGTCGTCCCGTCGAAGCGGTCGAGGCCGCTCAGCCGCCAGTACCGGCCAGCAGCGCTCGACACCGTGAACATCGTGACCTCGCTGCGGTTCACCATCCGCGAACGGATGTCGACCAACGGGCTGATGATCGACGGATCGTCGGAACGGGTCTGGCGGGTCTCGATCAGCGGAGCCTGCCCGGCGCCAGGCAGGAGGGGCCCTGCGACCGCTGCGCCGAGGGCGCAGAGCGATGCACAGGTGAGCGCCGCCGGCAGCGCCGTGGTGCTCGCCCGCCGGCGCCGGCCGAGCCACCAGCCCTCACCGCCGTGGTGCACGGCGCGCAGCACGGCGATCGCGGCGAGTGCTGCTGCGCACCACAGCGCGGCGGTGAACACCCGGTTCCTGTCGATGCCGAGCGCTGCGGTGAAGACGAACATCACCCCGGCAGGGACGACCGCCTCGGCCCTCCCGTGCGCGCGGAACGCGAAGGCGTCCGCCAGGACCGCGACCAGCGCGATGCCGACGGCAGCGGCGACAGCGAAGGCGCTGTCGCTCGGCACTGGGGCGACCGCCGTCGGGAACTGGGCCCACACCAGGCGGACGTCGAAGCGGAAGGCATCGAGGGTGGCGGCGGTCGGCAGTCCGGCGCGGAGCGTGTCCGGGTAGAAGGCGATGGCGACCACGAGCGCAGTGGCCACCAGGCAGATCGGGATCGCCAGCCACCCGGGGGCGCGAGCCCAGCGCAGCGCGATCGACGCGCCGTGACCGGCGAGGGCGACGGCGAGGAGTGGCTGCAGGAATCCCCACCCCGAGAAGACGCGGCTGAGGCCGAGGATCGTCACCACCGTCACCAGGAACAGCAATGCGGCCGCGACGAGGTGATCGAGGTCGATGGCTCCCGAGCGGGCGCGACGGCTCATCGCCAGCCGCCCGCTCCGCTGGCCGAGGGCTCGGCGCTGCGATGCCTGCCCGTCAGGTCCGTCCACGAGGCCACGAACCGTTGCTCATCGCTCGCGTCGACCACGAAGCGCCCCACCGTGCCGAGCGCCAACGCAGTGCAGACGAGCACCAGCACGTCGTCAGGCGACAGCGAGGAGCGGATCGCGTCGACGGCGCGTCCATCCGGGACGCTGGTGACGAGCAGGACCAACCCGACGCCGTCACCGAAGCGGCCGCCGGACGGTGCAGCGAGCGGGGCGCTCGTGGGCTCGACGGTCGCCAGCCAGCGCAGCGCCGTCTCGGCGACGTCCGGTCCGCGCATGTCGGCTCCGGTCGAGACGAATCGGGTGACCAGCCCGGCGGCGGAGGCCCCGGTGACGAGCGAGGCGGCCACGGAGACGGCCTGTTCGAACTCCTGCGGATCGTCGCGCACTGAGGTGTCGAAGATGATCGTGCACCGACGCATCCCTTCCGGAGAGGTCTCCTTCACGATCCACTCGTTGGCGCGCGCCGATGCCTTCCAGTTGACGCGACGGAGGTCGTCGCCGACGACATACGGGCGGAGTGTGTGGAACTCGGTGCCGGTCTGGCCGCGCGCCTAGCCGCGCACGAGCTCACCGAGCGTCCCCCCGATCGCACACTCGCCGCACGGGACTGGATGGTGGCGCGGCGTCACGAGCAACTCGGTCGTCCCTGCAAGGGTGGTGGTACGGCTCGCCAGACCGAGGACGTCGGTCCGCCGGACGCGCGCCGGGCCCGCCTGCACGATGCCGCGCGTCGCGGTGGGCAGGCGGTAAGCGGCCACCGTCCGCTCGCCCGGACGTAGGGGCGACAGGTTCATCGCGGCGCCAGCGGCGCCGACCGGCTCCCAGAGCTGCAGCACGGGGGATCGGCGGTGCGCGTCGTTGGCCACCATCAGGTCGACGCGCGCGGGCTCGCCGACGCTGACGATGCCGGGCACGACCGATCTCCGGACGTGCAACTTCGGGAGCGGCCGTGCCGTGGCGGCGACGGCCCAGACGATGGCGGCGAGGATCGCCACGGCGAGCACGTAGAGCTCGATGACGCCGAACAGCCGGCCGAGGGCGATGGCGATGGTGGCCGCAGCGACAGCCCCCCATCCCGACCGGGTGAGCATCAGCGTCCGGTGGGGACGGGGACGGAGCCGAGCACCTCGCGGACCGCCATCTCTGCAGTGAGGCCCCGTGCTGCTGCATCTGGGCGCACCAGCACGCGGTGGGCCAGGACTGCGGTGGCCACCGCCTTCACGTCGTCGGGGATCGCGAAGTCACGGGCGTTGGCCGCCGCACGAGAACGCACCGCCCGTGCGAGCTGCAGCGTTGCCCGAGGCGACAGGCCGAGGGTGAGGCCGGGGTGGCGTCGGCTGGCGTCGGAGAGGTCGACCAGGTACCCCTTCAGCGGGTCGGCCAGATGCACGCGGCGCACGAGGGCGGCCATGGCGGCGACCTCGGTCGTCGTGACGACGGGGGAGAGGCGGGCCAGTGCATCCGCAGCGCCGAACGAGTCGAGCATCGTCAGTTCGGCGTCGCGGCCCGGGTAGCCGAGCGACAGGCGCATCAGGAAGCGGTCGAGCTGGCTCTCGGGCAGCC
>DAINND010000120.1:0-8809 GCA_036736065.1 Ilumatobacteraceae bacterium | reverse complement strand
GTGCGCGGCGCGGATCGGGTGCGGGTCTGGGCGGCTGAGCTCGTCGTCTACCGGCGAGACGCGGCGGGGACCGTCGGCATCGCAGGTGTCGTGTGTTTCCCGAAGACCACGGCCGAAGTGCGCGATGTCGTGAAGGTGTGCGCACGCCACCGCAAGCCGTTCGTCGCCCGCGGTTCCGGCACCGGGCTCTCCGGTGGCGCCACGCCGCTCGACGGCGCCGTCGTCATCACGCTCACGAAGATGCACCAGATCCTCGCCGTCGACCCGGTCCAGCGGATCGCGTGGGTCGAGCCCGGTGTGCTGAACCTCGACCTCACCCGTGCCGTCGCCGCCCATGGGCTGCACTTCGCTCCGGATCCGAGCAGCCAGCAGAGCTGCTCGATCGGGGGCAACGTCGCCAACAACTCGGGCGGCCCGCACTGCCTGGCGGACGGCGTGACGTCGGCGCACGTGCTCGCCTGCGAGGTCGTGCTCCCCGACGGTGAGGTCGTGATGCTGGGAAGCGAGTCCGGCGAGGTCGATGGGTACGACCTGCGGGGCGCGTTCGTCGGGAGCGAGGGCATGTGCGGCATCGCCACCCGGATCTGTGTCCGCCTCACGCAGAACCCGCCCGACGTGCGGACGATGCTGTTCGACTTCGGCGCTGTCGAGGACGGTGCGCGCACGGTGAGTGCGATCATCGCCGCGGGGATGGTGCCGGCCGCGCTCGAAATGATGGACCAACTCTGCCTGCAGGCGGTCGAGGCCTACATCCAGGCCGGGTTGCCCACCGATGCCGCCGCGGTGCTGCTGGTCGAGGTCGTGGGTGGACCGCACGCCGTCGCGCACGACGCGGAGCGAGTGGTCGAGATCGCTCGAGCCCACGGCTGCCGATCGGTGCGCGTGGCGGCCGACGCCGCAGAGCGGGCACTGTTGTGGAAGGCCCGCAAGACCGCGTTCGGCGCCGTGGCGAGGATCAAGCCCAACTACTACCTGCACGACACCGTGGTGCCCCGGCGGGCACTTCCCGGCGTCCTGGCCCAGGTCTACGACATCGCTGCTCGGCACGACCTGCTCGTGATGAACGTCTTCCACGCCGGGGATGGCAACCTCCACCCTCTGCTCGTGTTCGACGCTCGGGAACCGGGTGTGCTCGAGCGCGTGCACGCAGCGGGGGAGGAGATCGTGCGCGCCTCGGTCGCCGCGGGCGGGGTGCTGAGCGGTGAGCACGGCATCGGTCTCGAGAAGCGGGACCTCATGCCGCTCATGTTCTCCCCGAACGATCTGGCGGCACAGGCGGCGCTACGCCGGGCCTTCGACGTGACTGGCCTTGCCAACCCGACCAAGGTGCTGCCGAGCCCGGCGGCGTGCGGTGACGTGCACGCGGTGCCCGACGGGGCGTGGATCTGAGATGGTGGAGCTCGACGACCTCGTCGCGGCCGTCGGCACCGACGGTCCCGTGTGTGCCGTCGGCATGGGGACACGCGGTGGTGGCTGCGACGGGCTGCGCACGGTCCGGGCCCCGGCGGGCATCGCGTGGCTGCAACCCGACGAGATGACGGTGTGCTGCGGCGCGGGAACTCCCGTCGACGAACTGGCCGAGGCGCTCGCTGAGGTCGGTCAACGGACGGTGCTGCCCCCTGGCGGGACGGTGGGGGGAGCTTTCGCCCACGGTGTGAGTGGGCTGCGCCAGCTCGGTGACGGCCCGTTGCGCGACGCCCTGCTCCGGGTCCGCTACGTGTCGGCGTCCGGACAGCTGGTGACGGCGGGAGGGCCGACGGTGAAGAACGTCAGCGGCTTCGACCTGTGCCGGGCGCTCGTCGGCTCCCGGGGCACGCGCGGGGTGCTCGGCGAGATGATCGTGCGGACGCGGCCTGCGCCCCTGTGCAGCGAGTGGCATGCAGCCCCGTGCGACGACCCGCGACCGTTCCAGCGCTCGATCTACCGCCCGGCCTCGATGCTGTGGGACGGGGTCGTGCTGCACGTGCTCCTCGAGGGGCATCCGCGCGACGTCGAGGAGGCGGCGCGCGCCCACGGCCTCGAGCGCAGCGAGGCGCCACGCGTCCCCACGGGGGCACGTCGTCGTTCGGCTCCTGCGGAGGCCGTCGATCTGGTGCGGCCGCTCCCACCGTCGAGCTTCCTGCTCGAAGTGGGAGTCGGTGCTGTGCACCTCGACGATCCTGCTGCGCTGCCGCCCGAGCCTGGACCGTCGGTCGGCATCGCCCGGCTCGAGCGACGACTCCGGGCCGAGCTCGATCCGGCCGGGCGCCTGTGCCCGTGCCGGCGCGCGGGTGCCCGGTGACGTCGCAATCGGGCCTGCTGCCGTTCGTCGCCGCGCCCGTAGGAGATCTTGCTGCGGCGCACGAGGCGGCCCGACGCGCCGCCGAGCGGTGGGGTCTCGACGAGCCCGAGTTCCTGCGCGCAGGGATGAATGCGCTGTTCTCGTGTGGCGATGAGGTCGTGCTCCGGGTCGGACGTGTCACCGCCGATCCTGCCGCGGCCTCGTGGCTCGCCGCTCATCTCGTCGCAGCGGGCCTACGTGTGCCCCGTCCGCTCGGGTTGCCGGCGTTCCGATGCGGTGAGCTCACCGTGCTCGCGCAGGTGCGTGAGCACTCGGTGGGTGCGGTCGACTGGGTCGAGATCGGCGCCATGGTCGCCCGACTGCATCGGCTCGACGCGGAGGAGATCCGCGCCCATCACCCGCTTCCGCGCGGCGCCGACTTCCCCTGGTGGGACTTCCCGAGGCTGCTCGCCGAGATCGACGACCTGCTCGATGCGCGGTCCCGGATGTCGTTGCGGCGCGCCGTCGACGTCCACGGTTCGTGGTCATCCCCGGGGGCGATCGAGGTCGTCTGCCACGGTGACGTCCATCCGGGCAACGTCATGCAGACCGACGCTGGAGCGGTGCTGCTCGACTGGGATCTGCTCTGCCTGGCGCCACCGGGGTGGGACCATGCGCCGCTGATGAGTTGGGCCGAGCGCTGGGGTGGTGAGCCCGATGTCTACGCGAGCTTCGCCGAGGGGTACGGCCGATCGCTGCGCGGTGACGACCTGGCCGAGAGCCTCACGCTGCTCCGGCGCGTCGCTGCAACCCTGATGCGGCTCCGGGCCGGGCGCTCCGACCCGGGCGCGGCAGCAGAGGCAGCGCTACGGCTGCGATGGTGGCGGGGAGACCCCGAGGCGCCGATGTGGACGGCCCAGTGACCGACACTGCTCACGCGGGCTGGCAGAGGGGGCAGAAGTAGCACGGACGCCCGGCGAGCTCCACGGCCTCGATCGGGGTGGTGCACCGCAGGCAGCGGTCGCGCTTGTAGACGTAGGTCGCCTCGCCGCGTCGGAGCCGGCGCCCACGCGGTCGAGGGAGCTCGCTCGGGTCGACGGTGATGATCCGGTTGTCGCGCACACCTTGGCGGAGCATGCCCTGCGCGGTCGCCCACAGCGCGTCGAGCTCGGCAGGGTCGCAGTCCCGTCCGGCGCGGCTCGGATGGATGCCGCACACGAACAGGGCTTCCGCTCGGTAGACGTTGCCGACCCCGCAGATCACGGACTGGTCGAGCAGCAGGGCGCCGATGGCCTGGCGCGAGCGGGCGATCCGGGCGATCGCCAGCTGCGGGCGGGCGTCGCGCCGGAGCGGGTCCGGGCCCAGCCGGGCCACGATCTCGTCGCGGACGGACGGGTCACCCACGGTGCACGCCGTCGGACCGGCGAGGTCGATGGTGGCCGCATCGGTGCGCAGGCGCATCCGCACGGCGCCCTTCGGCGCCGGAGCATCTTCGCCGCGATGGATGCGGAACTTCCCGAACAAGCCGAGGTGGACATGGCCGACGAGGCCGTTGGACCACTCGTAGAACAGGTGCTTGCCGACGGCATCGATACGGTCGAGACGCTGGCCGTCCACGAGCGCGGCATCGTGGAAGCGGCCCTGTGGGGAGCTGACGTCCACGACGTGGCCGACCAGGAGCTTGCTGTGGTCCTTGGCGATGCGGTGGATGGTGTGGCCTTCGGGCACGGGCGGCACCGTAGTGCTGGGCATCCCCACCGTGTGCGAGCGGACTACCGTGACGTCTGCCGTGAAGTTGTCGATCGATCCGGATGAGCTGGCCAGTTGCGTCGGGTGCGGCCTGTGCCTGCCGCACTGCCCGACGTTCCGTGCGACGGGGGAGGAGGCGCTGTCCCCACGGGGGCGCATCGCGGCGATGCGCTCGGTCGACATCGACGGTGAGCCGGTCTCGGCCGAGCACGTAGGCTTCATGGAGTCCTGCGTCCAGTGCCGGGGGTGTGAACCGGCCTGCCCGAGCGGGGTGCCGCTCGGGCACCTGATGGAGGCTACGCGGGTGGCGCTGGCCGACGCCCACCGGATCACGCCGCGATGG
The DNA here is from genome assembly GCA_036736065.1 of Ilumatobacteraceae bacterium. Classification (GTDB taxonomy): domain Bacteria; phylum Actinomycetota; class Acidimicrobiia; order Acidimicrobiales; family Ilumatobacteraceae; genus VFMC01. The sequence goes on along the minus strand of DAINND010000120.1, from coordinate 4,457 downwards.
CAACGCCTCGGGCTCGCCATCCTCGGGCGCCACGGGCTGGTGCTCACGGGCTCCACCCTGCTCGCCGTCGCCCAGCGGGCGCGCCTCGTCCCGGCCAGGCTCGGCCTTCCCCGGCTCCCACTGCGCCGGCCGCGGCCGCTGCGCCCGACCGGGGGCGATGCGTGGCTGTTCACGGGATGTGTCATGGATGCCTGGCAGCGCGAGGTGCACCACGCAACCGCTGACGTGCTCGATGCACTGGGGGTCGGTTACCGCACGCCCGACCGGGGCGGCGCATGCTGTGGCGCCCTCCATGTCCACGCCGGGCTGGCCGAGCCTGCCCGGCGGCTCGCCCGCCGCGTCATGGCCTCGATGCCGGGTGAGGCGCCCATCCTGGTCAACTCCGCCGGTTGCGGGGCAGCGCTCAAGGACTACGGCCATCTGCTCGGCACGGATGAGGCGGCGGCGTTCAGCGCGCGGGTCGTCGACATCCACGAGTTCGTCGCACCGCGGGTGCGCGACCTGGAGCTCGACCGGCGGCCTGAGCCCCTCATCGTCCAGGATCCCTGCCACCTGCGCCACGTGCAGCGCGCCCATGCGTGGGTGCGCGAGGCGCTCGCGCCCGTGGCGCAGCTCGTCGAGCTCGACGACGATGGCTTGTGCTGTGGCGCCGGAGGCGCCAACTCCGCGCAGCAGCCGGACCTGGCCGGTCGGATACGGACGAGGAAGCTCGAAGCGATCGCCCGCGCCGGCGGCCATCTCGTGGTCAGCGCCAACCCCGGCTGCTCGATGCACCTGGCCGCGGCGGGTGTCGCGGTGGTCCATCCGATCCAGGGGCTGGCCGAGGCCCTCGTGAGGAGATCCCGATGAACGGACCGTTCGACGACCTCGCCGACCAGCTCGAGGCGGTCGCCGCCGAGCTCGACGACCGAGCGTTCGAGTTGTTGCGCGCCGCAGCCGCCGAGGGTCGAGGTCGGCCCGTCGACGACAAACGGCTCACCCAGGCGCGTCGCGCGATCGAGAAGGCGGTGCACGTGCTCCGCACTGACGGATCCGACCGGAGCTGGCCGGGTGACGAGTGAGGCTCAGGGGTCGAGCAGCTGGGCCGCCTTGTCCGCCAAGGCGCTGAGCAGGCTGTCGAAGCTCTGCTGGAAGCTCGAGACCCCGTCTCGTTCCAGGGTCGCGCAGACGTCGGCCATGTCGACCCCGACCTCTGCCAGCCGTGCCCAGACCTCGTCGGCGACGTCGACGTCGGCGTCGATCCGACGATCGAGCGTGCCGTGGTCGGCGAAGGCGGCGAGCGTGGCGTCGGGGAGCGTGTTCACGGTGAGCGGCCCGATCAGCTCGTCGACGTAGCACGTGTCCGGATAGGCCGGGTTCTTGGTCGAGGTGCTCGCCCACAACGGACGCTGCACGCGCGCCCCACGGGCCGCCAGCGCATCCCAGCGGGGACCGCTGAAGGTCTGCTGGAAGGCGCGGTAGGCCAACCGCGCCTGGGCGATGGCCGCCTTGCCGCGGAGGTCGAGCGCCTCGGGGCTGCCGATCCGCTCGAGCCGGGCGTCGACTTCGCTGTCGACCCGGCTGATGAAGAAGCTGGCGACGCTCGCGATCCGGGAGAGGTCGGCGCCATCGACCCTCGAGCGCTCCTCGAGGCCGGCGAGATAGGCGTCCATCACCCTCTGGTAGCGGTCGAGGCTGAAGATGAGGGTGACGTTGATGCTGCGACCCTCGGCGATCATCTGCTGGATGGCCGGGATCCCCTCGCGCGTCCCGGGGATCTTGACCATCAGGTTCGGTCGGTCGAGCCGCTGGTGGAGCGTCCGGGCAGCGACCTCGGTCCGGGGACCGTCGTAGGCCAGGCCCGGATCGACCTCGACGCTGACGAACCCGTCCCGGCCCTGGCTCTCACGGTGCAGGGGCTCGAAGCGCTCGCACGCGTCGGCGATGTCGGCGAGGACCAGCTCCCAGTAGGCGTCCGCCACGGGACGTCCCTGGTCGATGAGCTCGCGGAACTGGACGTCGTAGTCGGCAGACCCCTGGATCGCCTTCTGGAAGATCGTCGGGTTGCTCGTCAACCCGCGCACGCCGTCGGCGATCAGACGGTCGAGCGTGCCGTCGGTGAGGTATCGGCGAGTGAGGTTGTCGAGCCAGGGGCTCTGGCCGAACTCGGCGTGGAGGCGGGTCAGTCGGTCCATGTGGCTCCTCGGGGTCACCGCCCCACGAGGGAGCGTGCCTGGCTGACGATGTTGTCGAGGTTGATGCCCAACCGTTCGAGGGCGACAGCGCCCGGAGCGCTCGCGCCGAATCGATCGATGCCGACCGAGCGGTCCGCCCAGCGCTGCCAGCCGAAGGTGGTGGCGGCCTCGATCGACAGCACCGGGATGCCGTCGGGGAGCACCGCTGCTCGGTACGCCTCGTCCTGCGCCTCGAACCGGTCCCACGACGGCATGCTCACGACCCGCGCGGCGACAGCGTCTCCGGCCAATCGCTCGGCCGCGGCGACGGCCAGTGCGCCCTCGCTCCCGGTGGCGAGCAGCACGAGGTCGGGTGCGGCAGGGTCGGCGGCAGCGACCACGGCGGCGCCACGGTCGACGGCGCTTCCGTCGGTGCACACCGTGACGTTCTGACGCGACAGGACGAGGGCGGTCGGCCCGTCGTGCTCGAGGGCGGCCCGCCAGGCCTGCGCGGTCTCGTTGCCGTCCGCGGGGCGGATCACCTGCAGGCCGGGGATGGCGCGCAGCGTGGCGAGGTGCTCGACCGGTTGGTGCGTGGGGCCGTCCTCGCCGACGCCGACCGAGTCGTGGGTGAACACGAACACCACCTTCGCGCGGCTGAGCGCGGCGAGGCGGACCGCCGGTCGCATGTAGTCGCAGAAGACGAAGAACGTGCCGCCGATCGGCAGGACACCGCCGTGGAGGGCCATGCCCACCATCGCCGCCCCCATGGCGTGCTCGCGCACGCCGTAGAACACCTGCCGTCCACCGGGCTCGGTGATCGACTGCGGTGACTGGCCCGACAGCTTCGTCCCGGTGTTGCCGGTGAGGTCGGCCGCGCCGGCGAGCAGACCTGGCACGCCGATGAGGGTGGCGTTCATCGCCCGCTCCACGGCGACGCGGGTGGCGATGGAGCTGCCGTGCTCGAACGTCGGCAGCGAAGCCGCCCAGCCATCCACGACGCCGGTGCCCCACCGCGCGGCCCAGCGGCCACGGTCGACCTCAGCGGCCTCGAATCGCTCCGTCCAAGCCCCTCGAGCGATGCCTCCACGCTCGCGGCAGTGCTCGCGGTAGGCGGCGACGAGGTCGTCGGGCGCCCAGAACGGCTCGTCCGGGATGCCCATCACCGCCTTGGTGCGCGTGACGTGCTCGGCGGTGAACGGGTTGCCGTGCGCATGCGGGTTGTCGGTCAGGTCGGGGCTCGGATGTCCGATGTGGCTCCGCAGCACGAGCAGGCTGGGGCGATCGGTCACTGCCATGGCGCGGCGGAGGCCCGCCTCGAGCGCATCGAGGTCGTCGGCGACCTCTCCGAGGTCTTCGACGTGCCATCCGTAGGCCTCGAACCTCCGGGCGGCGTCATCGCTGTAGGCGAGGTCCGTCGTGCCGTCGATGGTGATCCGGTTGTCGTCGTAGACGCACACGATCGAACCGAGGCCGAGATGGCCGGCGAGGGACGCTGCCTCATGGCTCACGCCCTCCATGAGGCATCCGTCCCCGGCGATCACGAACACGTGGTGGTCGATCACGTCGGCTCCGAACGACGACCGCAGCTGCCGTTCGGCGATCGCCATGCCCACGGCGTTGGCGAAGCCCTGGCCGAGCGGCCCGGTGGTGACCTCGACACCGGCGGTGTGGTGAACCTCGGGGTGGCCCGGTGTGGCCGAGCCCCACTGCCGGAAGGCACGGATGTCGTCGAGCTCGAGGCCATAGCCGGAGAGGTAGAGGAGCGCGTACTGCAGGATCGAGGCGTGACCGTTCGAGAGGATGAACCGGTCGCGATCGGGCCAGTGCGGATCCGCGGGGTCGTGGCGCATGACCCGGCTGTAGAGGACGTGTCCGAGCGGGGCGAGGGACATCGCCGTGCCTTGGTGGCCGCTCTTCGCATGGAGGGGCGCATCCATGGCGAGCCCCCGGATGAGCGAGATGGCCAACTGGTCCTGGTCAGGTGTCAACGACGGCACGTGGCGACTGTACCCGCGCCGGCCGGCTGACTCGGGGTGCTCAGGTCGCCGGGGGCAACAGGGTGAACGGGACGAGGTGCCAGGGCCCGTGGCCGACACGGCAGTGGGCGAACACCTGGCGGTACTCGGTGAACTCGAGCTCGCCCTTGACGAGCCGGTAGGTGAACTTGCCCGGGGCGACGGTGAACGGGCTCACGTTGCGGGCGAGCTGCTCGTCGGTCTCTGCCGTGCCGGTCCGGAAGATGACCTCGAACACACCTTGGCCGCTCTCGGCGGGTGGGCAGAAGATCAGCGCCACCAGGGG
>DAINND010000119.1:0-8935 GCA_036736065.1 Ilumatobacteraceae bacterium | reverse complement strand
TCCATCACCTTGTCCCAGCCGATCTCCGGGAAGGTCTCGATGGGCGCCCACAACGAAACACCGGCATTGTTCGCCAGCACGTCGAGGCGCTCCTCGCGCTCGCGCAGGGCGGCGGCCAGCGCGTCGATCCCTACGAGCGAGGTCACGTCGGCGGGCACCGAGATGCACTCACCGCCGAACTGCTCGACGAGCCGCGCCGCGGTGGCGTCGCAGGCGTCGGCCTTGCGCGAGCTGATGTAGACCTTGGCCCCGTTGGCCAGGAACCCGGCAGCGATCATCTCGCCGATGCCGCGCGACCCGCCGGTGACCAGCACCACCTTGCCGCGCACGGAGAACAACTCGTCGATCCTCATGTGGGGCGAGGGTAGTTCCCCGGGTCGTCGGCGCCCAACGGCACCTGCGTAGAGTCGAGATCACGTCTCGTGCATCCACCGTCCCGGGGTTCACCCAACGCCGCCTCTGGCTCGTGCTCGGCTCGCTCATGCTCGCCGTGCTCATGGCCAGCATGGAGGGCTCGATCATCGCCACGGCGCTGCCGACGATCGCCGGCGAGTTCAACGCCTTCGAGAGCTTCGCCTGGGTGGGCACCGCCTATCTCGTCACGTCGACGATCGCCACGCCGCTGCTCGGCAAGCTCTCCGACCTCTACGGCCGGCGACGCATCTTCCAGATCACGATGGGCATCTTCATCGTCGGCTCGGTGCTGTGCGGCGCGTCGCAGTCGATGGGGCAGTTGATCGCGGCCCGTGCCGTCCAGGGCATCGGTGGTGGTGGCATCCAGGCGCTCGCCTTCGCGATCCTCGGCGACATCCTCCCGCCGCGTGAGCGGGGCCGCTACATCGGCTACTTCACGCTCGCCTTCGTCGGCGCTGCGCTGCTCGGCCCACTGCTCGGCGGCTTCATCATCGACCACTACACCTGGCCGTGGATCTTCTACGTCAACGTGCCGCTGTGCTTCGTGGTGGCCGCGATCGCCCACGTCGCCCTGCGCTTGCCGTTCACCAAGCGCGACGCGCGCCTCGACTACGCCGGCGCGGTGCTGCTCACGCTCGGGATCGGCTGCCTGATGATCGGTCTGGAGGAGGGTCGCAAGGGGTGGACCGATCCCCTGCCGCTCACGCTCTTCGCCGCGGCAGCCGTGCTGCTCGTGGCCTTCGTGCTCGTCGAGCACCGCGCGGCCGAGCCGATGATCCCCCTGCACCTGTTCGCCAACCCGGTGGCGCTGGTGTGCATCCTGCTCGGGCTGTTCGCCGGCGGCGTCACCTACGGCGCGGGGCAGTTCCTCCCGCTCTACTTCCAGGACTCGCTGTTCGTGTCGCCCACCGAGTCCGGCCTGCGGATGCTGCCGCAGATGATCGGTGTCACGCTCGCCACGTTCATGGTGGGCCGGATGATCGCGAAGACCGGTCGCTACAAGATCTTCCCGATCGTCGGCTCGGTGTGCTCGATGCTCGGCCTGCTCGGAGTCGCCCAGATCACGGGCACCACGTCCTACCTGTGGCTGCTCGGGCCGATGGTGCTGATGGGCTTCGGCACCGCGGCGCTGTTCACCACCACCTCGATCGCCGGCCAGAACGCCGTCGCGTTCCACGACCTCGGCGTGGTGACGGCGACGATGGTGTTCTTCCGGAACCTGGGTGGTTCGTTCGGCCTCGCCGCCTTCGGCACCATCCTCAACGCCACGATCCGCGCCGAGATCCCGGCGCGCACCGACGTCTCGGCCGACCAGGCCGCCGACCTCATCCGCTCACCGGCCGAGATCGCCGCGTTGCCCGAGCCCACCCGACAGGCCGTGGTCGACAGCGTCGCGCTCGGGGTGAGCCGCATCTACTGGGTGTGCGCGGCGGTGATGGCCGTCGCCGTCGTGCTGGCGCTGGCGTTGCCGGAGCGTCCGCTGCGGGCCCGCGCCGGGCGCAGCGACGCCATGGAGGACGCGGCCGCCACCCGGTCACCTGGTGTGGCCGACCCGTCGCCGGCCTGACGGGCTCCGGCCGGCCGGGTCGTTCAGCGCGTCGACTCGGCGAAGCGCTCGACGTCGGCGCGATGACCGGCGATGACGATGCGGTCACCGGCTTCGAGGACGGTGTCGCTCTCGGCGTAGGTGAAGGTCGAGCCCTCGTGCTTCACGCACACGACGGTGATCCGGTGCTTGGAGCGCAACGAGGCTTGGGCGAGCGTCTTGCCGACCGCCGAGGTGGGCACCAGGGTCTCGACGATCACGAAGTCGTCGTCGAGGTCGAGGTATTCGAGCATCGCCCCGGTCACCAGGTGGGCGACGCGTTGACCCATGTCGGCCTCGGGGAACACCACCCGGTCGGCACCCACCCGGCGCAGGATGCGGCCATGTGCGGCGGTGATCGCCTTGGCCCAGATGTTGGGCACACCGAGGTCGACCAGCGCCGTGGTGGCGAGCACGCTCGCTTCGATGTCCGAGCCGATGCACACCACTGCGGTGCGGGCGTTGACCACGCCGAGCTGGCGCAGGACGCGCTCGCTGGTCGCGTCGGCCTCGACGACGTGCGACAGCACACCGACATGGTCCTGCACACGCTCCGGGCTGCCGTCGATCGCCAGGACGTCGTAGCCCATCTCGACGAGGGTGCGCGCGAGCGCCGATCCGAACCGGCCGAGGCCGACGACGACGATCTCGCCCTGGTCGCGGGTGTGCCGTTCGACGATGCCCGCGGCTGCGCCATCGGCGAGTGCATCGATACGGGGTTGCGGTGTCTCAGCCAATGATCGGACGCTCCTCGGGATAACGATAGGTGCGCTGCCGTTGCCGTTGGCGCAGTGCGAGCGCGGTGATGAAGGTGACGGGCCCGACTCGTCCGGCGAGCATCACGAGGATGAGCAGGACCCTGCCGCCGGTGGGAAGCTCCCCCGTGACACCGGTCGACAGGCCACTCGAGCCGAAGGCGGACGTCGCTTCGAACAGGGCGACGGTCAACCCGAGGCCGCTGGTCATCTCGAGCAGCAGCGCCGTGCCGACGACGCCACCCACCGAGATCAGGGCCACCGTCAATGCCTGGCGGATCGTGGCGGTCGGGATGCGTCGCCGGAAGGCGATGACGTCGCGCTCGCCGCGGATGTCTGCCCAGATGGCGCAGGCGAGCACGGCGAAGGTGGTCACCTTGATGCCACCGCTGGTCGAGGCCGGTCCGGCGCCGATGAACATCAACGTGCTGAGGAACAGCAACGTCGACTCGTTCATCTCGCCGATGGCGATCGTGTTGAACCCCGCCGATCGGGGAGTGACACCCTGGAACCAGCCGGCGAGCAGCTTCTCGCCGACGCCGAGCGGGCCGAGGGTGGCCGGGTTCGACCACTCCACCACGATCACGAACAGCGGTCCGATGACGAGCAGGACGGCGCTGGCCACGAGCGTGATGCGGGTGTGCAACGACCAGCGGCTCGGCCGCACCCGCCGGAGGAACTCGACGAGCACCGGGAACCCGAACCCTCCGACGATGAACGACGCGGCGAGGGTGAGGATCACCACGGGGTCGCCGACGAAGCGGGAGAAGCTGTCGGAGTAGAGCGACAGGCCTGCGTTGTTGAACGACGAGACGGCGTGGAAGATCCCGCTGTAGAGCGCGTCGCTGAACGGTTCGTCGTAGCTGCCCCAGAGGCGCAGGGCGAGCACGGCGGCGACGACCGCCTCGACGGCCAAGGTGATCTTGGCGACCGCCGTGACGAGCGCGCGCAGCTCGCCGGCGTCGACGGCGCCGAACTCGGTGCTGGTGAGCATCCGTTGGCGCAGGCTGATCCGGTGCGAGGCGACCAGTGCGAGCACCGAGCCAATGGTGACGATGCCGAAGCCGCCGACCTGCATGAGCACCAGCAGCACCAGCTCGCCGAACAGCGAGAAGCTCTCGACGTCGATCGTGGCGAGCCCGGTGACCGTCACGGCCGAGGCCGACATGAACATGGCATCCCCGAAGCCGGGGTGGACGCCGGGATCGAATGCCGCAGGGAGCGCGAGCAGAGCGCCGCCGATGGCGATCAACGCGACGAAGGCCACCACCACGAACTGAGCGGGGTTGTTCGTCGCGTCGAGCAGCCGCCGTCGTGGCACGGCGGGGACGCTAGCGGGTGGGCCTGTACGATGACGCCGTGCTCGGGTCCATCGGCCGCTTCACCGTCCGTCAATGGACGACCGCGGCGATTGCTGCGGTCGTGGTGGGCTTGCTCGTCGGTCTGCCGACCGATGTGATCCCGAACCCGGTGTTCGGGCGACCCGTGCCGGTGACGTGGTGGTCCTATCCGGTGCTCGTCGTGACGGCGCTGCTCGGAGGGCTGCTCGCGGCCACCTATGTGCGCACCTCCGACGACCTCGACCGCCCAGCGCGCGCCGGTGGGGTCGGTGGTCTGTTGTCGTTCTTCGCAGTCGGCTGCCCGGTGTGCAACAAGGTGGTGGTGCTGGCACTCGGCACCGTCGGCGCACGGCGCTGGTTCGAGCCGCTGCAACCGCTGCTCGCCGTCGCATCGATCGTGCTGCTCGTGGTGGCCTTGCGGGCGCGCCTGCGCTCCGTCGACGGGTGCGCGCTCCCGCCGCGACACGTCACTGCCTGAGCGACTGCTCCCGTGACGCGCCGCCGCTGATCGCACCGCGCCCGGCGTTCAGGAGCCTCGGGAGACCGTGGACGCGCCGCCGCCGGCGAGCAGCGCCGACACGAGGATGCCGAGCGGCAGCGTGCCCCAGTAGCTGAGGCCCACACCCGGTGCCACATTGCCGATGAACAGCATGAGCAGCCACGTGGCCGGGAAGGTGGCGAACAGCAAGATGGCGGTCGCAGCGATGAGTGCTCGGAACATGGGAACCTCCAGGGAACGAAGTCAAGCGAAACCTTAGGTTCTCGGTTCGACGCGTCCGCGGATGTCGCGCCGTGCTCAGCGCGGCGACCGTGTGGGTGTGCCGAGCGCCAGGCCGAGGTCGCGGCCGAGCGCCGGCAGCACCACGTCGCACACGCCACCGCCGGACTTCGGTGATCGGCCGCCGACCAGCGCCACGATCACCGTGCCGTCGTTGAGCACCCAGGCGCAGGTGACGGCATCGAGCACCGTTCCGGTGTGCCCCCAGCCGTACTGGTCGACCATCACGCCCGGGAAGCGGATCGTGGCCAGATCGGCCGGGCCGACCGACGCAAGCATCGCTGCGAGGTCGTCGCTCGACGCGAGCCATGCTCCCGCTGCCCCGAGCCGCTCGAGTCGGGCCAGGCCCTCGGGGTGGGGGGCCATGTCGGGTGGGGCCCCGGACGAGACGAGCTGCGGTCGATCGACCCCGAGCGGATCCCACACGACCTCGCTCGTGGCCTGCTCGAGCGGTTGGCCGCTCGCGTGCTCGATGAGCAGCCCGAGGGCGCAATAGTTGCCGTTGGAGTAGCGCCACGAGCCCCGTGTGCCGGTCGGCGGACCATCCATCGACTCGGTGAGCTGGTCGCGGCAGGTGCCGCTGCCGGTGAACCAGCGGTTGCGGTCGACAGGCATGCCCGAGGTGTGGTCGAGCAGCTCGCGCACCGTCACCGTGTCCCACCGAAGATCGTGCGGCACCCCGAGCTCGTCCCACGGCACGACGTCGGACGTGTCGAGTGCACCGAGCTCGACCAGTCGGGCCACGGTCAACGAGGTCACCAACTTGCTCAGGCTGGCGATCACGAACGGAGTCGCCGCGTCCACGGGCGCCCCGTCGAGTTGGGTGCCCGCCGCGTCGCGGAACACCGGCTGGCCACCGCGCCAGACGCTCACGGACACGGTGGGGCTGCGGCGGGCGAGGTTGGCGACGGCGGCGGTGAGCTCGGGGAACTCGGCCTGGCCGAGGTCGTCCGCAGGTGGTGGGGCGATCGTCGTGCTGGTCGTCGTCGTGCTGCTGGTCGTCGTCGTGCTGCTGGTCGTCGTGGCCCGCGGGCGGGTGGTGGTGGGCGCCGGGGTCGTGGTCGTCGGGCGCGCCGTGGTCGACGGTGCGGCAGCGACCGCCGCGACGGTTGCGGTCGGCGGCGGTGGGGCTGCATCACCGGCGAGCGCGACCGACGGCGCCGCGAGGCTGAGCGCCAACCCGGTGAGCGCACCGTGGTAGGTGGCCATCACGGTCGGCGCCATCCAGCGCCGCTCGGCCACGAACATCCGCCAGCCGAGCACGGCATCGCTGGCGACGAACAGCGTCGTGCCCACGATCGCCGCCAGACGACCCGTGCTCCACCCGATCACCGCCATGGCGGTGATGACGACGAGGTAGATCGCCACGGGGATGCGTAGCGCACGGTCGCGCGCGGCAGCGCCGCGCAGGACCGACCGACCGATGGCCCCGACGACCACGCCCGCGACGACGAGCGCGAGCAGCCCGAGCCACACCTGCTCGATGCCGAGCGCGGCGAACATCACGATGAACGCGACGTGGCCGAGGGCGAAGGCGCCCAACCCCAGCAGGAACCTGTCGACCGCCGGCAGCAGGGCCACGTCGCCGATGAGGCAGAGCGCGAACCCGACCGCTGCAGCGATCAGCGCCACAGTGGGCACGTCATCCGCGACGGCGATGGCGAGCACGCCGAGCGCAACGGTGACCAGCGGTTTGGTGACCGCCTCGGCGCGTCCCGACGCAGCGCGCCGCGACCACCAGTTCACCGGTGCGGCCACCGCGGCGACGGCCGCTGCAGTGACTGCCACGAGATCCACGACCGGTACCGTACGACCATGAGCCCCGAGCAGATCGTCACCACTGTGATCCAGGCGTTCGAGCGCAAGGACCTCGACACCGCGTGCGCCCTGATGGCCCACGACGTCGAGTACGACAACGTCCCGCTCGGCAAGGTCATCGGCCCCGAAGCCGTCGCCTCGACGCTCGGGCCGTTCTTCGCGATGTGCGGCCGCATCGAATGGGTGGTGCTGCACCAGGCGACCAGCGGCGATGTGGTGATGAACGAGCGCATCGACCGCTTCGAGATCGGTGGTCGCTGGGTGGAGCTCGCCGTGGCCGGCGTGTGGGTCGTGCGCGACGGCAAGGTGGCGCTCTGGCGCGACTACTTCGACCGGGGCGCCTTCGAAGCGATGATGGCGCCGCCGTCGTGAGCCCGAGCCGGGCGGACCTGCGCGACCGCTGCGGATGAGCCGGGACGACGGCCTCCAGGGACCATCCCGGGGTCGCTTCGCGCCGTCGCCGACCGGGGCCCTCCACCTCGGCAACCTGCGCACGGCGCTCGTCGCCTGGCTGTCGGCGCTGCACGCCGGAGGGGAGGTGGTGGTGCGCATGGAGGACCTCGCCCCGGTGACGTCGTCTCGCGAGCACGCAGCGCGTCAGCTCGCCGATCTCGCTGCGCTCGGCCTGCACCCGACCGGTGAGGTGGTGTTCCAGTCCGATCGGTTCGAGCTCTACCGCGCCGCCATCGCCCGCCTCGACGAGCTCGGGCTGGTCTACCGCTGCTACTGCACGCGCCGTGAGATCCGCGAGGCGGCCGCCGCGCCGCACGGAGACCATCTTCCCGACGGCGCCTACCCGGGCACCTGCCGCGCCCTCGGCGCGGCCCGACGCGCCGAGCTCGAGCGCGAGGGTCGCCGCAGCGCCCTGCGCCTGCGCACCGACGGCCAGGCCCAGGTGGTCGACGACCTCATCGCCGGCCGCTACGAGGGTGTGGTCGACGATGTCGTCCTGCAACGCAACGACGGGGTGCCGGCCTACAACCTCGCGGTGGTGGTCGACGACGAGTTGCAGGGCATCACCGAGGTGGTGCGCGGCGACGACCTGCTGTCGTCGACGCCCCGGCAGGTGCACCTCCAGCAACTGCTCGGGTTCCGGACGCCCACCTACGCGCACGTTCCGCTCGTGGTCGGGCCCGACGGGGCACGGCTGGCCAAGCGCCACGGCGCGACCACCCTGGCCGAGCTCGCCGAGCGCGGCATCGCACCGGCACAGGTGCTCGGCCTGCTCGGCGCGAGCCTCGGGCTGTGCGCGGCCGATGCGCCGATCGGGCTCGACGAGCTCGTCACCCGCTTCGACGTGGCGCGCATCCCTCGTCGACCGTGGGCGCCCGCGCTGGCGGACGGCTGACCCGGCAGGTGCCAACATGGCGTCGATGAGCCACGACGACCTCCAGCAGATCCTCGGCTACCACGGCGCGCTGCCCGACGACGACAGCGACGAGCTGCGCCGGGTGGGCGACGAGCTCTACCTCACCACCTGTTGGGACGCGTCGTTCTGCGCGACGGTCATCCGGGCGGCCGAGGCCACCGGCGCCTTCGAGCCCCAGCCCGACGATCCGGTGCCCGGCCACGAGGTGTCGCTCGCTGTCATCAGCCCCCGCTTGTTCGAGGCGGTGCAGGACGACTTCGGCCGGCGGATCTGGCCACGCCTGCGCCAGGCATGGCCCTACATCGACTACTACGGGCTGCGCGACGTGTTCGTGATCCGCTACGCCCTCGGCGAGCAGGAGTCGCTGCGCATCCACCACGACATCGCCCAGGTCTCGGCCTCGATCAAGCTCAACGACGGCTACGACGGCGGAGTGCTCGAGTTCCCCCGGCAGGGCTACGACAACCGCGAGCAGCGCATCGGTGAGCTGCTGGCCTGGCCCTCGCTCGTCACCCACCCGCACCAGACCGGTCAGCTGCGTGCGGGGACGAAGTACGCCCTCACCGTCTGGTTCGAGCTACCGGCCATCTGATCCGGTGTCGGCGGGTGAACGGACGCCCGTGCAGCGGGTCGGTAGCATGAGGACGACTGTCGTCTGTGCCATGAACGCTCGCCCTTGCCTCCCCGTGCCCCGTCGTCACCGCCGCACTGCCGGCTCGGTCGCGCTCGCGCTGATCGCGCTCGGGCCCGCGGCAGCCGGCTGCTCGTTCGACGCCGGTGCCTCGGCCGAGGCTCCGGCGAGCAGTGCCGCCCCGGTCACGACACCTGCGCCGACCCCCACGGCCGCGCCGACCACCACCGCGGCGCCGCCCACCC
>DAINND010000118.1:0-8965 GCA_036736065.1 Ilumatobacteraceae bacterium | reverse complement strand
GCACGTGCACCTGGGCCTTGTCCCAGTCGACGAGCTCGCCGTTCATCCAGATCTTCGCCGTCGCGGTGATCGGCATCGGTGCCCCCTTCGGACCGATCTGGCCCTGGCGGGCCAGCCGTGCTGCAACGCCGGCCGCTTCCGACCAGCAGTGCTGCATTACAGCACCATATGTTGCTTCAGTGCAACACTTTGTTGCACCGCAGGCTGGTCTGAGGCGACGCGAGAGCCGCTAGGCGGCGTCGCGCACGGCATCGATCAGCTGGGCCGTGCGCGCCTCCACACGGAACGCCGGACCGGCGACGGTGACAGCGGCCACCACCTCCCCACCCGCGTCATGGACGGGCGCAGCGACCGCCGTGACATCGGGATCGAGCTCGCGGACGGCCACTGCGTAGCCGTCGTGGCGGGCCAGGTCGACCCGTGCCAACAGGTCGCGGATCGCCGTGGGGCCATTTGGACCGGCCACCGACAGCGGCTCGGGCCCGACGAGCGCGGCGATCTCGGCATCCGCGTAGGGCGCGAGCAGCACCCGGCCGGCGGCCGTGCAGTAGAGCGGTGTGCGCCGGCCCGTCCACCCGACGGATTGCACCGTGCTCGACGAGGCGACGCTGTCGACGGCGAGCCCCTGGCGCTCGTGCAACACGACGAGGTCGACCCGCTCGCCGACCTCGACGGACAGCGACTCGACCACCGGATGGGCAGCGAGCAGGAGGCCGGGCGAACCCGCTCGGGCGGCGAGCGCCAGCATCGCCGGCCCGACGGCGAACTCGAGGGTCTGCAGGTCGCGATGGGCGAGATCCTCGCGCACCAGCGCAGCGAGCCCGCGCGAGATCTGCGACTTCTCGCGGCGGACACGGCCGGACATCGCCACGACCCCGAGGCCACGACCGGTGGCCGCCTCGCTCTCGAGCAGCGCCGCGAGCAGCTCGAGGCGCCGGCCGATGTTGGTGTGGACGCTCACCGTCGCTCCCCCTCCGCCACCGGTCTCGACCGTGGCCCGCGTGCCGGTTGTCGCTCGGCACGCGCTGGGGTGGCCGCGGCAGACGGCCGCGTGTAGCCGAGCAACAGGGACAGCTCATGGGCAGCGGACACCACGGCAGCGCTGAGCTGGTCGCCCCGGCCGATCACCCGGGGGGCGGGGCCGACGACCACGAGCGCCGCGGTGAGGCGGCCCTGGAAGTCGCGCACCGGCGCTCCGACCGAGGCCACACCGGCCTCGACCTGCTCATCGAGCACACAGAACCCGGCGCGACGGACCAACTCGATCTGCTCCTCGAGCTCGTGGATCGAGCCCAGGGCGCGATCGCCGATCGCTGGCGGCAGCGGGCCTGCGCCGAGCAGTCGGCGCACCTCGGCCGACGAGAGGTCCATGAGCAGCACCGGGCCGGCGTCGCCGCGCACGACCGGCTGGCTGCGACCGAGCCATGAGACGCTCCGGACCGACACGCCCGGGACCGCCTCGGCGACGGTGATCGACTGCGTGCCGTGACGGCGGACCAGGTAGACGCTCTCGTCGTGCCCGGCTGCGATGCCGTCGAGCAGCGGCTGGCCGCGGTCGACGAGGCGACGCTCGACGAGGCGCGCCGCCGTTGCGAAGAACCCCCACGACAGCTGCAGGTGGCGATCGTCGCGGCGCTCCACGAGGCCGAGCTCGCAGAGGTCGTCGACCACACGGGACACCAGGCCGCGGTCGCGCCCGGTGATCGCAGCGAGTCGCGCCGTGGTGAGCGGCTCGGCACTGCCGTGGTGGGCGATCGCCTGGAGCAGGTCGAGTCCGCACGCCGAGGCGACCTGTGGGGCCGGACGGCGAGCCATGGATGGACTCTAGCCGTGCCACGACGGCCACCTGCCCGAGCACGACCCCGGAACCCTCGACGCACTGGGGGTGCTACCGTTTCGACATGTCCGACGTGCCTTCTGATCCGCAGCCATCTGCGCCATCGGCAGCTCCGATGACGCTCCCTCCCGCCTGGCTGCCGAAGCGGCCGATCGCCTTCCCGGCCGGCGTGGTCGCCGCGCTCCTCGCGCTGATCCTGTCCGCCGCGGGCGTCTCGGGATGGGCGTGGACGGTGGTGGTGCCGTTCGCCATCCTCGCGCTCTGCCTCGGTGCGCTCGGCATGTGGCTGTTCCGCAACGGCCCCACGAACCGCCGCCTCATGGCAATCGGGGCGATCGCCCTCGGAGCGTTCGCCGTCACGCTCGCTGTCATCGAGTCGCGCTCGGGTGGCGACGACGAGGCACGACGCCCGGCTGTCGCCGCCGCCTAGCCCGACGGCAGCTCGCGGGCCCAGGTCCAGGGATAGTCGGGCGCGCTCACGGTGCGTCCGAGTTGCGTCACCCCGAGCGGCGCGAAGGTGTCGACCATCACGGCCAGCTCCTCGGTGCGGTCGCGTCCGACGCTGGCCTCGTAGCTACCCGGTTGCGGGCCGTGGACGAACCCCGCCGGGTGGTAGGAGATCGAGCCGACGCCGATGCCCGCGCCGGCGCGGCTCATGAAGTCCCCATCGCTGTAGAAGAGCACCTCGTCGGAGTCGGTGTTCGCATGGTGATACGGCACCTTCACGGCATCCGGGTGGAAGTCGTAGAGTCGCGGCACGAACGAGCAGACCACGAAGCCGGACCCCTCGAAGGTCTGGTGCACGGGCGGCGGCATGTGGAGCCGACCGACGATCGGCTCGAAGTCGTGGATGCTGAACGCCCACGGGTGGAGGTGCCCGTCCCAGCCGACCACGTCGAAGGGGTGATGGCGGTGGGTGTGACGGCTCCACCCTCCGCTCGAGCGCACCAGGACATCGACCTGATCGCCGTCCTCGACGATCGGCTCGTGCGGCGCACGGACGTCGCGCTCGCAGTAGGGGGCGTGCTCGAGGAACTGCCCACCGCTCGACAGGTAGCGCCGGGGTGGGCCGATGTGACCGCGCGCCTCCACGACGAGCAGGTCGACACCTCCGGCCGGCACGACCCAGCGGTGGGTGGTGCACGCCGGCACCACCACGTAGTCGCCGGCGCCGACGGCGAGGCGACCGAAGACCGACTCGAGCACCGCGCTGCCCCGCTGCACGTACACCAGCTCGTCGCCGACCGCGCTGCGGTAGAGCGGGCTGACGGTCGCCTCCGCGACCGCGACCCAGCCGATGCGCACATCGGCGTTGGCCAGCAGCACTCGCCGACCGAGCACCGGATCGGCGCCTGCGGGGATCTGGCCGGTGCGCAGGTGGCGCGGCGTCAGCGGGTGGTCCGCCGTCGCCGCGTCGTCGTGCGGTGCCTCGAGGGCGACGATCGCCGTGATCGCCGACGGCGGGTGGCGGTGGTAGAGCAATGCGGAGCGCGACGAGAAGCCCTCCTGGCCCATCAGCTCCTCGTGGAAGCGATGGCCGTCAGCGGCCCGGAACACGGTGTGGCGCTTGCGAGGGATCTCGCCGACGGCTCGGTAGTGGGGCATCAGTCCTCCTCGGGGTGGGCGGGACGGTCGACGACGGTGCCACCCACCGAGCCGAGGCCGATGCGCGTGGACGGGTCACTGCCGGCCCAGCCGCGTAGCTCGACGCAGTCACCGTCGAGCAGGAACGAGCGCGTCGTGCCATCGGGCAGCTCGAACGGCCGCTCGCCGCGCCAGGTGAGCTCGATGAGGCTGCCCTCACTGCCCGGCGTCGGTCCGGACACCGTGCCGGAGGCGAACAGGTCGCCGGCTCGGGTGCTCGCACCGTTCAGGGTGAGGTGGGCCAACTGCTGCGCCGGCGTCCAGTACATGTCGGCGAACGTGGTGCGGCTGATGCACACCGCGGGCAGACCGCCGTCGCGCATCGCTGCCGACTCGAACCAGACCTCGAGGTGCAGGTCGAAACCCCAGTGCTCGGCGGTCGACAGGTAGTCCGCCGGCGGCGGGTCCTGGCGGACCGCAGCGATCCGGAATGGCGCCAACGCCTCGAACGACACCAGCCACGGCGACACCGAGGTCGCGAAGCTCTTGCCGAGGAAGGGCCCGAGCGGTTGGTACTCGAACGCCTGGATGTCGCGCGCCGACCAGTCGTTCACGAGGCACATGCCGTACAGATGGCGACCGGCCTCGCCGATCGGGATCGGCCGACCCCGCTCACTGCCGACGCCGACCACGGTGCCCACCTCGAGCTCGATGTCGAGGGCGCGGCTCGGCCCGACCTGCGGCTCGCCGTCGACGACGCGGTAGCCATGGGGGCGATGGATCTCGGACCCGTCCGCGACCAGCGTGCCGCATCGGCCGTGGTAGCCGACCGGGATCCGCCGCCAGTTCGCGAGGAGCGGCTCGGTGTCGGGGCGGAACAGCCGGCCGAGGTTCGTCGCGTGATGGATCGACGAGTAGAAGTCGACGTAGTCGGCCGGGGCGACCGGCACCCCCATCACCAGGTCGGCGCGGGGTCGCACGTGGGCGCCGAGGCGGCGCTCGACGGACGGGTCCTCGAGGAGCTCGGTGACCCTGGCGCGCACGGCGCTCCAGGTCGCCGGGCCGGCTGCCAGGTACTCGTTCAGCGAGGACGCGCCGAAGCAGCCCGCAGGCGCACCCGTGCCGTCGAGCCAGCCCTCGGCCTGCGCCGCGGCGAGGTCGAGGGCAGCGTCGCCGATCGCGACCCAGGCCCGCTGCGCACCATCACCGTCGCGGCCGATGCCGAGCGGCAGGTTCGCGAGCGGGAAGGGCGACCCCTCCGGCACCGGGACCCAGCTCATCGGGCACTCAATGCCTCGGTCACAGGTTGCCCCGGCGCTCTTGCTCGCGCTCGATCGACTCGAACAGCGCCTTGAAGTTGCCCTCACCGAACCCGCGCGCCCCGCCCCGTTCGATGATCTCGATGAACACGGTGGGCCGGTCGGTGATCGGTTCGGTGAACAACTGCAGCAGGTGGCCGTCCGGCTCGTGATCGACGAGGATGCCCAACCGCTCGATGACATCCCACGGGATGTCGAGGAAGGCGAGCCGCGACCGGACGTCGTCGTAGTAGGCGGCGTTGGCCTCGAGGAAGCGCACGCCGCGCTGGCGCAGCGCGGCGATCGCTTGCACGAGGTCGTCGGTGCGGAACGCGAGGTGCTGCACACCAGGGCCGCGGTAGGTGTCGATGTACTCCTGGATCTGGCTCTTGCGCTTGCCCTCGGCGGGCTCGTTGAGGGGCATCACGATGTTGCGGCCGTTCCAGACCACGGTCGAGCGCAGCGCCGAGAACTCCGTCGAGATCTGCGACTCGTCGAAGTGGCGGAGCTGGCCGAAGCCCATCACGTCCTCGTAGAACGCGACCCACTCGTCGAGCTTGCCGTCCTCGACGTTGCCGACGACGTGGTCGATGTCGACCAGGCCGACCTCCGGCCCGACGGGGGCCGGCGGCAGGCCCTCGCGGGAGTAGCCGGGGCAGTAGAAGCCCCGATAGGCCGAGCGGTCGACGAAGGTGTGCTTGGTGTCGCCATAGGTCGCCACCGACGACAGACGCAGCACGCCGTCGTCGTCGGCGAGCTCGTAGGGCTCGTCGACGGGCCGCGCGCCGCGGGCGATCGCGGCCGCGAAGGTCGCGGTCGCATCGTCGACGAGGAAGGCGAGGTCGTGGGCGCCGTCGCCGTGCTCGCGCACGTGGTTCCAGATCGGCGACTCGGGCGTCAGCCCGGAGGTGACCACGACACGGATGCGACCCTGCTCGAGCAGGTACGACGCCTTGTCCACCACACCGGTCTCGGGCCCCGCGTACGCCGTCACCCGGAAACCGAAGGCCCCCGACAAGAACCCGGCCATGGCGCGGGCGTTGCCCACCCAGAACTCGATCGAGTCCCAACCGGTGAGGCGTGCAGCGGGGGTGGTCGGTGCGGGCGACATGATCGTCATGGGGCGCTCCCTTCAACGGGCTGGATGCGTCACCATCGTGATGAACAGTGGTCGACCTGAGCAAGCAACGACGAAATCTCCCTACAACATGCCCACTCTGGAGACCCAGATGGCTGCAAGACTGGGCAACATGACCGATCTCGACGACATCGACGTCACGTTGCTGCGCCTCATGCGCGAACGACCGCGCACGCCGGTCGCCGAGCTCGCCCGTCTCGCCGCTGTCGCCCGCGGCACCGCGCAGGCCCACATCGCCAGGTTGGAAGCCGACGGAGTGATCACCGGCTACGGCCCCGACGTCGACGCGGCCTCGATCGGCTACGACGTCCTGGCCTTCGTCACACTCGAGATCGCCCAGGGCCAAGGAGGCTCGGTCGTCAGCCATCTCCGATCGATCGCCGAGGTGCTCGAGGTGCACGCGGTGACCGGTCGCGGCGACCTGCACTGTCGCGTGCTGGCCCGATCGAACGAACATCTCCACGAGGTCATCCAACGGATGCTCGCCACGCCCGGCATCGCGCGCACCGAGACGCACCTCGCGCTGCAAGCCCATCTGCGCCGAACCGAGGCCGACCTCGTCAGCGCGACGCGGCGTCGGTGAGCTCCCCCTGGGCGGATCCGGCAGCGTGTTCGCCGGCGAGCCAGCCGAACGTGACGGCCAGGCCGAGCGTCGTGCCGCCACCCCAGTACGCCTGCCCGGCGGGTGAGGCGATGCAGTTGCCCGCCCCGTAGAGACCGTCGATCGGGCCGCCGTCGGGGCGCACCACCCGGGCGTGCGGGTCGATCATCGGGCCACCCTTGGTGTCGAGCGTGCCGGCCACCAGCAGCACTGCGTGCCACGGACCGCTGTGGTCGAACGGGTGCATCGTGGGGTTGGGGAACTCGTCGCTGCGGGGCGCGCCGCTGCGCGCCCGTTGGGTGCGAGTGGCGCCGCGGTGGAAGTCGGCATCGACACCCGACCGGGCGAACGCGTCGAACCGCTCGATCGAGGCCTGTGCCTGCGCCGCCCAGTCGTCGGCCAGGCAGAGGCCGGGGAAGCGGTCGTGGTGGCGAGCAAGACGCGCGTCGATCACGGCAGCAAGCGCCTCGAGCGTGTCGCCCACGAGCTCGTGGTGGTCGTTGCCGCACACGCGGGACAACGGGTTGCCACCGCCCACGTCGATGGGCGCGTCACCCGGCATCGCCCGGCAGCGTTCGCTCACCGACTCGTCGAACACCATCACCAGCACCCGGGCCGGGTACTCGCCACGAGCCTCGTCCCAGCGCAACATGGCCCGCGTCATCTCGTTGTAGGTGACCTTCTCGTTCACCACGCGGTGGCCGAGACGGTCGAGCAGCACCATCGAGTCACCCGGCCACCGGAAGGCGCCGCTGGCCGGTGCCTCCCCGTGGTCGAGCACCATCGGCGTCCTCCACGCCGCGTTCATGTTGGCGAGCCGGGCACCGAGCGCCGAGGCCAGCTGCACCAGGTCGCCCGTGCTGCCCGCCGCGGCGAGCCCACCGGTGATGGCAGCCGGCAGATGGGCCCGCCGCAACTCGGCCGAGTGGGTGAAGCCCCCGGTCGCGAACACCACCCCACCACGTGCCCGCACCAGCGATGCCGTGGCCGCGCTGGCACCCGCCTGCACCCCGATCACGCGACCGGTGTCGGCGTCGACCACCAGCCCGTGCGCGGGGCTCGAGGTGCGGACCCGCACACCGAGCCGGTCCCCAGCTGCGGCCATCTTCTCGATGATCTCCGCCCCGGTGGCCTCACGCCCGTCGGGCAACGGCATGTAGAGCGCGCGCCCACGAGGTGTCTGGTTCTCGGGCAGGTCGGCCCAGTAGTCCCAGACTCCTGCCAGCGGTCGCAGCGTCGGTGCGTCGAGGGCGTCGAGCGCCGCCACCACGCGGGCACCGTGGTCGTAGAACACCCCGAGCAGCGCGTGCTCATCCGCGGGCAGGCCCAGTGTGGGCGACGCCGGGTCGTACATCGTCGGCCGGGCCAGGCGAGCCAGGTACTGCAGCGCCTCAGGGCGCGGGGCGGTGCAGCCGAGGTCGGCGAGCCACGGGTGGTTGCAGATCCACAGCCACGTGCCCGCCCGCTCGGGCAGCGCTCCCGGTGGCGCACCGCCCGCCTCGCCGCCGGCCTTGGCCGTGGTGCCGCCCAGGTGGCCGAGCTTCTCGAGCACCAGCACGTCGGCACCGGCCGAACGCGCCGCCAGCGCGGCCGCCCACCCGGCGGCACCGCTGCCCACCACCACCACGTCGGCGGAGTCGGTCCAGGGCACCTCGTCGGCCGCAGCGAACACCACCCGTCCGCCGGCGTGTTCGATCACTCGATCACCGTGATCTCGTGCACGAACAGCCGCTCGAACCGCGACACGTGGGCCAGGGTGTCGGCGCGGGTCTCGGCCGCCGACGGTCGTCCGTACACCTGCTCGAACGCGGCCTCGTCGGCGAACCACTGCTCGGCGACGCCGTCCCACTCGCAGTCTGTGCCGGGGTGGCCCGCCAGGGTGTCGGAGTCGCTGGTGCGGATGTTCACCGTGTAGCGCAGCAGTTGCGGGCGCTGGCGCTCGGCGATCATGTGCAGGTGCTCACGCCACCATGCGTCGAACTGCTCGAGGGTGATGTCCTCGGCGCGCTTCAAGAACCACATCACCTTCAGCATTCAGGACTCCGTTCGTGAGGGCGGGCGTTCTCCCGCCAGCCAGCCGCCATCGACAGCGACGAAGGCGCCGGTGATGTACGACGCGTCGGACGACGTGAGGAACGCGACCAGGGCCGCCACCTCATCGGCCTCGCCGTGTCGGCCCAGAGGGGCGCGGTTCGCGTAGTGCGCGATGCGCACCGGGTCGGCGAAGCTCTGCGCGGTCATCGGCGTGTCGATCACCCCGGGGCCGACGACGTTCACCCGGATGCCGTGTCGGCCCCAGGCGACGGCGAGGCCGCGCCCGAGTTGCAGCACCGCACCCTTCGAGGCTGCATATGCCACCTGGCCGGGCATGGCCATCATCGAGTTGATGGAGCCGAACAGCACGATGCTGCCGGGCCGACCGGTGGCGATCAGGTGCCGGCCGCCGGCGCGGGCCATGAAGAACGAGCCGTCGACGTTCACGCGCTGCACCCGTGACCAGGTGTCGT
>DAINND010000117.1:0-8974 GCA_036736065.1 Ilumatobacteraceae bacterium | reverse complement strand
GGCACATGTACCTCGCCTACGTCGACGACATGGCCCATGCGGTCTCAGATCACGTCGAGATCCTCGCTGCGCTGCAGGACGCCGACGCCGATCGGGCGGCGGCGCTGTCGGAGTCGCACATCCGCAGCTTCGACGAGCAGATCCGCGACGCCGTCCGCCGACAACTGGAGTCACCGCTCGGCGAGCGTTGATCCGCAGCATGCCTCGACACGCGGTACGATGGCGCTGCGTCCAGCACCCGGACGGGAGAGCCACCGTCGCAGCCAGCGGCGGGGCGCCGAAGGAGCAACCCCCCCGTAATCTCTCAGGCCACCTAACCGCTCGGGCCAGGCGCCTCTGTAATGCAGCATCCCGCCGCTCGCGCCGGGATGCTCGCCGACGGGGAAAGCTGTGGAGACCATCCACGGTGAAGCTCTCAGGCACCGATGACAGCGGGGGAACCGACCACCGGCCGTTGCCGACCAGGAGGTGCCCCGTGCCCGACCACTCCCCCGCCCGCCCTTCGTTCGCCGAGTTGCTCGACGACCACGACTTCATCGGACGTCATGTCTCGGTGTCGCCAGCCGACCACGAGCACATGCTCGCCACGGTCGGTGTGGGCCACATCGCCGAACTGATCGCCGAGACGGTCCCGGCGTCGATCCTCCTCGACGGACCGCTCGACCTGCCCCCGCCTCGTTCGGCCGAGGACGTGCTCGCCGACCTGCGCCGCATGGCGGATGCCAACCGGACGCGCCGCAGCCTGATCGGCCTCGGCTACTACGGCACCGTGATGCCGCCCGTCGTACAGCGCAACGTGCTCGAGAACCCCGCGTGGTACACGGCCTACACGCCCTACCAGCCCGAGATCAGCCAGGGCCGGCTCGAGACCCTGCTCACGTTCCAGACGATGGTGGCCGACCTGACCGGGCTCGGCATCGCCAATGCGTCACTGCTCGACGAGGCCACAGCCGCAGCCGAGGCGATGACCATGGCCCGCCGTCTCGCCCCGAAGCACGGCGACGTCTTCTTCGTCCATCACGACACCCACCCGCAGACGCTCGCGGTGCTCGCGACCCGCGCCGAGCCGGTCGGCATCGAGCTCATGGTCGGTGACGTCGACGACCTGCGGCTGCTGCTCGCCGACCGTCGGGTGTTCGGAGCGCTGCTGAGCCTGCCCACGTCGAGCGGCGAGGTGCCGGACTGGGCGCCCGTGATCGCAGAGGTGAAGGCCAGCGGCGCCCTTGTCGTGGTGGCCACGGACCTGCTGGCATGCGTGCTCATGCCTCCGCCCGGGGCGCTCGGCGCGGACATTGCCGTCGGATCGGCGCAGCGCTTCGGGGTCCCGATGGGCTTCGGCGGCCCGCACGCAGGGTTCATCGCCGCCCACGAGTCGGCGGCGCGTGCGCTCCCTGGTCGCCTGGTCGGCGTCAGCACCGATGCCGCAGGTCGTCCGGCGCTGCGCCTCGCCCTGCAGACCCGCGAGCAGCACATCCGCCGCGAGAAGGCGACGTCGAACATCTGCACGGCGCAGGTGCTCCTCGCGAACATCGCCGCGCTCTATGCCTGCTGGCACGGCGCCGAGGGTCTGCGCCGGATCGCCGAGCGCACCCACCGGCTCACGTCCATGGTGGTCGCGGGATGCCGGCAGGCGGGCCGGCGAGTGCACAACACCTCATGGTTCGACACCCTGCGCATCGAGGTGGTCGACGCGCACGCGCTGCGCCGCCGGGCGCACGACCTCGGGTACGACGTGTGGGTGGTCGACGGCACCACCATCGGCTTGTCGCTCGACGAAACCTGCACGCTCGACACCGTGCGCGACGTGCTCTCCCTCCTCGGCGTCGAAGCCGCCCCCGACGTCGACGCCCCCGATGGCCTTCCAGCACGACGTGAGGACGAGATCCTCGACCACGAGGTGTTCCGCCGCTACCGCAGCGAGCACGAGATGCTCCGGTACCTGCGCCGCCTCGCCGACCGCGATCTGGCGCTCGATCGGACGATGATCCCACTCGGCTCGTGCACGATGAAGCTCAACGCCACCGTCGAGATGCTGCCGATCACGTGGCCGGGCTTCTCGATGATCCACCCATTCGCCGACCGTGAGGACGTGGCCGGCTACCTCGAGCTGGTCGCGCGGCTCGAGGCGGTGCTCGTCGAGATCACCGGGTATGCCGCAGTGAGCCTGCAGCCGAACGCCGGGAGCCAGGGCGAGTTCGCCGGGTTGTTGGCGATCAGGGCGTACCACCGCAGTCGCGGCGACGAGCAGCGGACCGTCTGCCTGATCCCGTCGAGCGCGCACGGGACCAATGCGGCGAGCGCGGTGATGGCCGGTCTCGACGTGGTGGTGGTCGCCTGCGACGAGCGCGGTGATGTCGACATCGCCGATCTCGCCGCCCAGATCGAACGCGCCGGCGACCGGCTGGCGGCGATCATGATCACCTATCCGTCCACGCACGGCGTGTTCGAGCCTGCGGTCGGTGACATCTGCGCGATGGTCCACGACGCGGGCGGGCAGGTCTACGTCGACGGTGCCAACCTCAATGCGCTCGTCGGCCTCGCCAAGCCGGGTCGCTTCGGAGCCGACGTCAGCCACCTCAACTTGCACAAGACCTTCTGCATCCCCCACGGTGGAGGCGGACCGGGGGTGGGCCCGGTGGCCGTCGGCGCACACCTCGCACCCTTCCTTCCCGGCCATCCCCTCGCCGCTCATCGTGGTGAGCTGTCGGCGGTGGGCCCGGTGTCGGCAGCGCCAGTGGGCTCTGCAGGGATCCTGCCGATCCCGCTGGCCTACATCATGCTCATGGGCGCCGCCGGCCTGCGCCAGGCCACCGAGCAAGCGATCCTCAGTGCGAACTACCTCGCAGCCCGACTGGCCGGCGCGTTCCCGGTCCTCTACGCCAACGCGCGCGGACGCGTCGCGCACGAGTGCATCCTCGACATCCGGCCCCTCACGAAGGTCACAGGGGTGACCGTCGACGACATCGCCAAGCGCCTTGTCGACCACGGCTTCCACGCCCCGACGGTGAGCTTCCCCGTGGCCGGCACACTCATGGTCGAGCCGACCGAGAGCGAGGGCCTCGCCGAGCTCGACCGCTTCTGTGCGGCCATGCTCTCGATCCGCCAGGAGATCGCCGATGTGGAGCAGGGGCGGATCGAGATGGCGGACAGCCCGTTGCGTCACGCGCCCCACACCGCTGAGGACCTCCTCGGGCCGTGGGCGCGGCAGTACTCGCGGGAGCTCGGCGCCTTCCCGTCGCCCGCGACCCGTCTCGCCAAGTACTTCCCCCCGGTGTCGCGCATCGACGCTGCTGCGGGTGATCGGAACCTGGTGTGCAGCTGCGAGCCGCTCGAGGCGTACCTGCAGCAGGTCGTCACATCCGGCGCACCGGCGGGAGTACGGTGACGCCATGAGCAACTCTTCGTCGGGCTCGGGGATGGGCGACATTCTCGGCCTCTTCGGCCAGGGCAACCCGGTCGCGCAGTTCACCAAGTCGTTCGGTCAGTTCCAGAAGGGCCTGGACGACTTCCTCCGCTTGGTGGAGCAGTTCGGCACCACCATGGAGCAGATGGGCCGCATCGCGACGCGGGTCAACACCTTGCTCGACGACGTCGAGCCGCCCGTGCGCGCGCTGATGCCCCAAGTGACGCGAACGATCAAGGCCGGCGACGTCATCGTCGATCGCATGGGCTCGGCGGTCGATCTCCTCGGCGACCTCGCCAAGGGGATGCAGCCGCTGGCGCAGCTTGCCGAGAACGCCACCGGGCTGCTCGGGCTGAAGAACCTCGGCTCACTGCGCAACGCGAGCCCCGGTGATCTGATGCGCCGTGCCACGCAGTTGGCAACCTTTGCTGACCTCGGTGGCGGCGCAGCAGAGCCAGCACCGGCGAGCAGCTCGGCCTCGGCGAGGGCCACGGTGACCCGTCAGCCCACCACGAACGCGGCGTCGGCGAAGAAGGCACCGGCGAGAAAGGCGCCCGCCAAGGCGTCCGCTCCAGCGAAGAAGGCTCCGGCGAAGAAGGCGCCCGCCAAGAAGGCGCCCGCCAAGGCGTCCGCTCCAGCGAAGAAGTCCGGCGGATCGTCGACGGCGAAGGGCGCGGCCCGACGCGGCTGAGCCGAGGGGGCCCGGTCAGCGGTGCCCGACGAACGGCGTCGCCACGACACGACCGCTGAGCAACGAGCCGCGCAGATCGATCTCGACCTCGGCACCGACCTCGAGCTGCGGTGGCACGAAGGCGAGCGCGATGCCGTGCCCGAGCACCGGCGAGAAGTTCCCGCTGGTCACCTCGCCCACCACCGTGCCGGCGGACACGACGGGTGACCCGGCCCGGGGAGGCCGGCGCCCCTCGGTGGCAATGCCGCGCAGCACTCGGGTG
Source organism: Ilumatobacteraceae bacterium (assembly GCA_036736065.1). Lineage (GTDB taxonomy): Bacteria > Actinomycetota > Acidimicrobiia > Acidimicrobiales > Ilumatobacteraceae > VFMC01. The sequence continues at coordinate 4,618 of DAINND010000117.1, read as the reverse complement.
ATGCCCCGGCCTCGTTCGGCGACCGCCGCGGCGCGGCCGCGGAAGTCGGGCTTCGCCCACGACACGACCCACCCGAGACCCGCCTGGAGCGAGGTGATGCCGGGGCCGAGCTCGTGGCCGTGGAGCGGGAGACCGGCCTCGAGGCGCAGCGTGTCGCGCGCTCCGAGACCCGCAGGAGCGATGCCGCTCGCCACGATGGCCTCCCACAGTTCCTCAGCCGCCTGGACCGGGACGGCGATCTCGACGCCCCGCTCCCCCGTGTACCCGGTGCCAGCGACGGTGCACGTCACCGTGCCCCAGCCGACGTTGCCGACGCGGAAGCGCCCGATCGAGGAGACACCCGGCAGCACGGCCTCGAGGCGTTCGAGCGCTCGCGGCCCCTGGACGGCGAGCACGGCCCGCTGCTCGGTGGTGTCGACACCGCCGATGACGGAGCGCACGCCGTCGGTGTTGGACGCGTTCGGCATGACGTCGAAGGTGTGCTCGTCGAGCCACCACACGATGATGTCGTCGAGCACCGAGGCGTCGTCGGGGTCGAGGAGGTGCGTGTACTGCGCTCGCCCCGGACCGATGCGCGTGAGGTCGTTGGTGAACGCCGACTGCAGCGCCTGCAGGGCATCGGCTCCCTCGAGTCGCACGGTGCCGAGATGGGAGACGTCGAACACGACCGCATCGTTCCGACAGCTGAGGTGCTCGGCAATGGTGCCCTCTCCGTAGGCGAGGGGCATCTCCCACCCTCCGAAGGGGACCATCTTCGCGCCAGCTCGACGATGCGCGGCGTCGAGCGGGCCGAGGCGCGGAGTGGAAGCCTCGCCGCTCATCTGCTCGCGACGGCGGCCGGCAGCATCTCGCCCGGCGCGTCGAGTGTCACCAGCTGCTGATCGAGGTCGAGCTTGACACCGCCGATGGGCAAGACGTTGAGCACACCTTGGCCGGCGTTGCGCAGCACATCGACGAGGGTGTCGCCGTCACAGAGGACCACGTCGCTGCCGCTGATGACCAGGTGTGCTGCGGCGATGTCGACCTCGACGTGCTCACGCAGGTAGCTGAACGCCTGGCGGACGGCTTCGAGCCGGATGCCGGCGTCGAGCAGGCTCTTGATCACGCGCAGCTCGAGCAGGTCGCGGTACGAGTACGAACGGCGCGAGCCGCTGCCGGATGCGTCGGTCAGCGACGGCCGCACGAGGTCGGTGCGCGCCCAGTAGTCGAGCTGCCGGTACGTGATGCCCACGATCCGCGCTGCGCGCGTCCCGCTGTACCCCTGTTCGTCCGCCATGTCGCACACCTCGTCGAACTCATCGCCGGCGGTCGCACCGGCCGCCTCTGTCGTCGGTCGCGGATCACACGGTCGTAACTACGCCGCCGTGATCCACGTGGACCTTAGCGGCTGCTCACGTCTCGATCAACCACGCTGCGCGCGAAATCTCGCGCACATAGGCGTGCTCACTCGGCGCGGAAGTCGTCGGGGTTCAAGTCGTCGAGAAAGTCGCGGAACTCGTCGATGATCGCCTCGTCCTCGTCGGCGGGCGGCGCCTGGCCGGCTTCGGCGAGCAACTCCTCGGTCGCGAAGATCGGGCATCCGACACGCGCCGCGAGCGCGAGGCTGTCGGACGGTCGGGAGGAGACCTGGTGCGAGGCGCCGACAGCGTCGCGCAAGTGCAGTTCGGCGTAGAAGACGTGGTCGCGCATCTCGGTGATGACCACCTGCACGATCGATGCCTGCAGGGCCTCCACCACGTCGACCAGCAGGTCGTGCGTGAGCGGGCGCGGCGGCTCGATGCCCTCGAGCGCTGCGTGGATCGACGAGGCCTCCGGAGAACCGATGACGATCGGCAGCAGACGGTGCTGGCCGCTCTGCTCGCGCAGCACGACGACCGGCGTGTTCGCCGGCACCTCGACCCGAACCCCGACCAGCTCCATCGGCACCACGAGCTCGATCGTACCGACTCGCGAGGCTGCTGCGACGGCGGCCGACCGTCAGCGGTCGAGGAACTGCTGCATCATCGACGTGACGAGCGCAGCACGCAATTGGGCCCCGAGCGACGAGAGCTCGTCGGCCGACGAGACAGCCTCGGATCGAGCCCGTGGGTTGCGCTGACGCAGCAACGGAGCGATGCGTTGCTCGATGAGGGCCACCTCGCGCTCGGCCGACTGTCGCCACGCGCGCAGATGCCTGGCCTCGATGCCTTGACGGAGAAAGGCTGCAGCGACCTTGGCCACCTGGAGGTCGGCATCGGTGTAGGTCGCACCCGAGCCGGTCCCCTGACCGGTGAGCAGGCCGAACGACTCGAGCTCGCTGAGCTGCTGGGCGGTCAGACCGGCCTGTGCGCAGAACTCCGGCCGCACGTACACCCTGGGCTCGGGCTCGGGCGCGCGCGGCGTCGCATGGGCGGGTGCCTGGACGGCGGCGAGCGGACGGACCTGTGCGGCCGGATGGCGATGGGTGACGACCGATGCGGCGTGTCGCGAGACGGTCCCCGTGGGGTCGTCGCGCTCGATGCCGTCCGTGAGGTCGGCGTCGTCGTCGACGGGCACGACGTGACGCAGGCCCCTCGGCACAGGCATCGATCCCGAGTCGTCGATCTCGCCCGTCTCCAGCCGATCGCGGATCACTCGCAGCGGCAGGTAGTTCTCCTTCTGCTCGCGGAGGATGACCCGCAGCCGTTCGATGTCGGCGTCGTAGAACTTCCGATAGCCCGACGACGTGCGCTCGGGCTCGATGAGTCCCTGGCTCTCCAGGAAGCGGATCTTCGAGATCGTGACGTCGGGGAACTCCTCGAGCAGGAGCCCGAGCACCTCGCCGATCGACAGGTAGGGACGCTCGTTGGCGCCGCTGCTCACGACTCGGGCTCCCCGAAGGCGAAGAACACGAGACGGAACTTGCCGATCTGGATCTCGTCACCCTGGTGGAGTTGAGCGCTGTCGACACGCACTGCGTTGACGTAGGTGCCGTTCAGTGAGCCGTCGTCGACGATCGTGTACCCGTCGGCGCCTCGAGCGATCCGAGCATGGCGCCGCGACACCGTGATGTCGTCGAGCATGATCTCGCTCTCGGGGTGTCGGCCGAGGTGGGTCACCGTGGCCCGCAGCGCAAACGTCGTTCCGGCCTGCGAGCCGCTGCGCACGACGAGCGACGCCACCTCGGTGGGCAAGGCGCCGAGAGCGACGACGACGTCGTCGGAGGGGCCGGGCGCGTCCTGCAACGGATCGATCTTGGCGAGCACGATGGTGTGGTCGACAGGACGGTCGAGCAGCGCCCCGCAGGACGAGCAGAAGACCGACTCGGCTGGGTTCCGGTGGCCACACTGGTTGCAGAACACGTACCCCATGACGGGTGCGACTCTACCCTTCGATCAACGCCCGGTAGCCACCGGCGTCGAGGAGCCCCTCGAGCTCTGCGGGATCGTCGAGCTCGATCTCGCAGATCCAGCCGGCGCCGTACGGGTCGCTGTTCAACAGCTCCGGTTGAGCGGCGAGCACCTCGTTGATCGCAGCGATCGTCCCCGCCCCCGGTGCGTAGATGTCGCTCACAGACTTCGTGCTCTCCAACTCACCCAGGGAGTCGCCCGAACGCACCGCAGTGCCGGGGGACGGAGCCTGCACGTAGACGACATCCCCGAGCGCGTCCTGCGCGTAGTCGGTGATGCCGACCCGCGCCCGGTTGCCGTCGACGGCGACCCACTCGTGGTCGCTGGAGTATCGGAGACCGTCGGGAATGGCCATGCCCTCAACCTAGCCTCAGCGAGGTGGCGCCAGGAAGCCGCTAGCGCACGAGTTGCCGGATCCGCCGGGCGTACTCCTGGGCGAGTTGGCGGGCTTCGATGTCGGTGGACGACTCTGCCCACAGGTGGGTGACGGGCTCCTCGGGGTCCGGGAGCGCGAGCACCCATCCGCGTCCGTGGCGGATCTTGACCCCGTCGACGAGCTCGACGTCGCGCGGCGCCATCTCCATCAGGCTGCGCATGACCATGCCCTTCTGGTCCCAGGGCGTCACCACGGTCTCGTGGACGAGGTGCACCCGGGGCAAGGTGTCGACCACCTCGCTGAGCGGGCGGGCGCTGCGCGCCAGCAGGTCGAGCATCTTGAGCAAGGCGGCAGCACCGTCGAAGGCCGGCATGAACCCCGGGAGGATGTAGCCACCGGCGCCGTCGGCGGCGAAGCCGACGGCAGGGTCGCTCGCCGCCGCCATCTGGGCGGCGGTCGACAACTTGGTGGGCACGACCTGGACGCCGTGCGCAGCAGCGATCTCGGAGGCTCGCTCGGTGGCGTTGGTCGGCAGGGCGATGGTGTCGCCCAGGAGGAAATCGGCGACGAGCTCGACGAATGCGAGCAGGGCCTCCGTGTCGGTGAGCACCCGGCCCTGGTCGTCGACCAGGCGCAGCCGTTCACCGTCGGGGTCGATGAGCGCCCCGAGGTGTGCGCCGGAGGCTCGCACGAGGGCGGCCACACGCTCGAGACCAGCTGCAGCGTCGAACGCCACACGTCCCGCCGTCGACACGTACGGGTTGACCGCCAGGACGTCGGCGCCGAGCTTGCCGAGCAGCGTCGGCATCCCCGCGCTGGCGGCGCCGAAGGAGTAGTCGACGACGAGCTTGAAGCGGACGTCACGAATCGCTGC
>DAINND010000116.1:0-9004 GCA_036736065.1 Ilumatobacteraceae bacterium | reverse complement strand
CCGGCGCTTGGTGCGGGCCCGCACCGCGGCCCCGACCTGCACCCGCGCGCTGCGCACGATCGGGGCGCTCATCGACGCGACCGGGTGCACGGCGGCGCCGGCCAACACCGCTGCACCGACCATCGAGACGTCGACGGCACCGGCATGGCGCGGGTGGCGAGTGGGCGCCGTGCCGAGCACGACCAGCTCCCCGTGGCGCAGTGCGCCACGCACCTCGACGGGGTCGTGCAGGATCGCGCCGAGCCGCCGCAGCACCGGCCCGAACGGGGCGATGTCGGGGTGGCCGACGAAGCGCACCGGCCGACCGGTGGCTCGGGCCAGGGCCCACGACACGTAGAGCGGGCTGAACGACAGGCGTCGATCGTTGGTGACGAGCAGGGCGCCCTTGCGGGCCGGCAGCCGTTGCTCGCCACCGACGAGAGCGTCCCAGCGCACCTGGAACAGCGGGCCGAGGGCGCGCAGCACGTGCTCGTCGCGCCCCCACTCGTCGACGCTTCCCGCCGGCAGGAACGGCCGCACGGGCGCGAGCGCGAGGTCGCGACCGCGTTCGACGATCTGGCGGGGCACGCCGGCCACACTCGCCATGTCAGGCCACCACCCTCAGCGTCGGAGGCACGCGGACCACGTCCTCCCATTCGTAGAGACGGGCGATCACGTCCGGTGTCGGCACCTCGGGAGAGACGCCGAGCAGCTCACGGGCGTGCGAGCCGTCGGCGAGCCGACCACGATGGAGCACCTCGAGGACGTGGTCGGGGATCGGTGCGCCGACGAGGTGCGACAGCCGGCGCGCCAGGCCCCACTCGGGCCCGACGAGCGGGACCGGCACCCGACGGCCGCGGGTGAGCGCCTGGAGCGCGGTGATGGCGCCGGGCCCGACCACGTTCACGGGCTGGTCGAGGCGGCGCTGCGCTGCGGCGACGAACGCCCGGGCAGCGTCGCCCACCTCGACCACGGTGAAGGCCTGGTCGGCGAGCAGGCTGAAGGGCACCACCGGCTGGCGCAGCAGACGGCCGAGTGGGCTTGGCACGTGCTTGCCGAGCACGGGGGCGAGACGCAACGTGTTCACCGGCACGCCGACTCGGTCGGCCACCTGGCGCGCGGTCGCCTCGAGGCGCATGAGCATCCGCCCGTACTCCGACGTGGGGCGCACGGGCGCCGATTCGTCGGGCCGGGTGAGGGCGTGGCGGTCGCGTCCGTAGACCTCGATGCCGCTGCGGGTGACGATCGACTCGAGCGACCGGCACTCGGCGGCGGCGCCGAAGAACGACACGGCGGCGGCATCGGTGAAGCGGCGGGCCACGTCGGTGCCGGCCCGGGCATCGGGCTCCCACACCGCGAGGTGGACGAGCACGTGAGGGTCGAAGGCCGTGACGATGTCGACGATGCGCTCGCGGTCGTGCGGGTCGACACGATGGAACTCGGCCCGCCGGAGCCGACGGCGGGGCGGATCGACGTCGATGCCGACGATCGAGCCCGCCCACGGTTCTGCCTCGAGCATCGACGTGACGAGCGAGCCGAGCTCGCCGCCCATCCCGGTCACGAGCAGCCGTTGGCCTCGCATGACGTCACCCTATCCCCGATGCCCGCGTCGGGTGTGGTGGAGGCCGCCGCGTCGGTCACAGCAGCCTTCGCGACCCGTGGCCGGTGATGACGGTTCCCTTGCAATGTCTGGGTTTGCTCAAGATCCTCACACAAGGAATCGTCAAGGGTCACCGCCGATCGGAGCACCTGCCGTGAGGTTCGGTCATCGTTGTGTCAAGAAGCGGGCCCGCGGCGCAAGGCCGCCCCGGGCCCCTCCGATGAGGCCTATGTGCTCGTCGGGACAAGGCTGCAGATGAAGGATCGGTCACCTCGGTCCGAAGGCGCTCCTCGCCGGGCGCGTCGGCTTGTCGTGGCGCTCGCGTCGGCCGCCGGCCTCGCCCTCTCCGCCGTGGTGGTCCCCCACGTGGTGGCCGGGCCGATCAGGGCAGAGGCGACTGCCGCCTGCCCGCAGAAGTACGTCGTCCAGTGGGGCGACAGCTGGTCGCAGATCGCGGTGCGAGCGAAGATCTCCCTCGCCGACCTCCTCGCGGCGAACAGCGGCGACGCCTCGTCTCCACTGTTCGCCGGGGTGACGATCTGCCTTCCCGCGGGCGCCACGATGCCCACCACCACCACCACGACGGCACCGTCGGACCCGTCTGCGCCGACGACCGTCCCGGCGCCCACCACGACCCTGCCCCCGGTGATCCCGATCGCGGCGTTCCCCGTGCAGGGCAACTGCTGGTACACCGACACGTGGCAGGCCCCGCGTGGCGGTGGGCGGCGGCACGAGGGCGTCGACATCATCGCGAAGTCGGGCCAGTTCGTGTACGCCGTGGTCGACGGCACCCTCACGCGGCAGGCCGTCGATCGTCCCGGCTCGCTGTCGGGCAACGCCTGGTGGCTGACGGCGCCGAACCGCGACTACTTCTTCTACGCCCACCTGTCCGGCTTCGCACCCGGGTTGACCGTGGGCTCGAAGGTGAAGGCCGGGCAGGTGATCGGCTGGATCGGCAGCACGGGCAGCTCGTCCACGCCCCACCTCCACTTCGAGGTGCATCCGAACGGCGGCCGCGCGGTGAACCCGACGCCGACCGTGCGCGCCGTCGACGGCTGCCGGACGACCCGGCCGCTGCCTCAGCCAGGTGGTGCCCCTCCTCCCACGATGCCGCCGCCGACGACCACGACGACGACCCCGGCGACGACGACGACGAAGCCGGCGCCGGTGACCACCACCCCGGCGACGACGACCAAGCCGCCCGCGCCGTCGACGGCCCCGCCGCCCACGCAGGCCCCACCGACCACGCGTCCGGCTGCGGTGTGCGCCCAGACCTACAACGTGCAACGCGGTGATGGTTGGCTGCTCATCGCCTCGAAGAACGGCATCTCGCTCAACGCACTGCTCGCGGCGAACAACCTCTCGTCGGCATCGGCCCAACTGTTCGCAGGGAGCACGATCTGCCTGAGGACGGCCCCGGCGCCGACCACCGTTCCGGTCACGACAGCCCCGGCCACCACGGCGCCGACGACGACGGCCCCGGCCACCACCGTGGCCCCGCCGCCCACCGCACCACCGCCCACCGCACCGCCGCCGTCGGGGGCCTCGCGGTGGCAGTTCATGGCCCCGCAGACCGCGTTCGACTCGGCGTGGGCGAACCAGCCGCTCGCGGCGGGTGTCCGCCACACCCTGCGCGTCGACCGGGCCCGGGGGGTCCCCGCCACGACCACCGGCGTGGTCGTGCGCCTCACCGCCACGAGCGCCGGCGGCGCTGGCTACCTGGTGAGCTTCCCCTGCGACGCGCCGACACCACCGACGGTGTCGCACGTCAGCTTCGAAGCGGGCGAGACCGCCGTCGGCACCACGATGGTCGAGGTGGTCGGAGGGAGCGTGTGCGTGGCGGTGAGCTCGGCCGCCCACGTGAAGGTCGAGGTCCTCGCCACCGAGGGGCCGGCCGGCGTCGGCGTGCAGCCCGTGCCCGCTCGCCGGGTGCTCGACACCCGCACCACGGCGAGGCTCGAGCCCGGGGTCCGCGTGCCGATCAGCCCGGCAGCGCTCGGGGTCGTGTCCGGCACGCAGGCGCTCACTGCGTCGATCACCGTCGTCGATCCCGCCGGTGCGGGGACGCTGTCGCTCGGGTTCTGCAACGCCGGGCCGTGGACGCCGCCCATCACGGCCGAGTCGATCTCGTCGTTCTCGATGACCATGCGGGTCAACTCCTCCGGCTGGTGCGTGAGCAGCTCGGTGCCCACCCACCTGATCGTCGACGTGAACGCCGTGTGGGCGGGCTCGTCCGCCCCTCGGACGGTCGACCCGGCTCGCGTGTTCGATTCGCGTTCGACATCCGCCCGGGTCGCGAGCAGGCAGGTGGTCGTCCTGGTCGCCGGTCGCAACGGTGTGCCGGCGACAGCCACGGCGGCCGTGCTGTCGATCACGACCGTGACCGGCATGGGTGCGGCCAGTGTGTTCGTCGTCCCCTGCGGCCAGCGGCCCAACTCGGGCACGGTGACGGCCCAGACCGCAGGTGAGGTGATCACCGGGGCGGCCGTGGTCGGCCTCGGTAGCGGCGCCGTGTGCATCTCGGCGACCAACCCCGCTGATGTCATCGTCGACGTCGTCGGCTTCGTCTGACCGGCGACCGCCCGGGATGGTGCGGAGCCGGGGTGCGTCGCGTCAGCGCAGCTCGTGCACCATCAGCATGACGTTGCGGCCGAACGGGTCGAGCTGGCGGCCGGCGATGCGCTCGATCACCGTGATCGCCTGAGACGGCTCTTCGACCAGCCCGCTCCAGCGGATGTAGCCACCCATGATGCCCACCAAGCGGTCGTCGACGTGCTCGTTGTGCACGACGACCTTCACGCCGCTGGCCATCAACTCGGCGAGCTCGACGTAGAAGCGCTGCAACCACTGGCCCAGATCGTCGACACCGGTGAAGGGCCGGTGGCGGTAGGGCAACGAGAGCTCGTCGTAGTTGTGGAGGTTGTGCGGAGCCGGGATGATGCTGATCAGGCAGCCGAACCCGTTCTCGCGCAGCCAGATGATCTCTTCCTGGCGGCGCACCCGCCGATGGTTCTCGCCGTAGCCACCAGGACGCTCGCAGATGGCGAGCTTGTCTTTCATGATCCAGGTGAAGTTGCGAGGAGTGATCCCGAGGGCCCACTTCCCACGGAGACGAGGTGGCATCGCTGACTCAGAGGTGGAAGAACGGTCGAGAGGCCACGTTACCCGACCGAGGCCCCACCCGCTGCTGGCGGAGCGGGTTCTGGGCACGTGCCTGAGGGCACGAGCGCCAGGCGCTGCCGATGCCGCTCCACCCGGCGACCGCCCCCGACCTCGCAGGCGAGGTGATGTCCGGCCGCCACGTCGAGCACCCGGTCGACCGTCGCCAGATCGGGTGGGTGGCGCTCGGCGTCGTCCGCGCTGAGCCAGATCCGCACGGCGCGACGGGCCAGCGGTCGCGGCGCTGCGGCCAGTGCGCGGGCGTCGGTGACGTCGAGCCCGCTCGCGAGCTCCCCGAGCAGGTCGTCGTCGTCGCGCAGCAGCTCGGCCTGGCGCACGAGGAGCGGCACCGGGTCGCGTCCGGAGATGTCGGCGAGCATCGGCAGGATCCTGTGGCGAACCTGGTTGCGCACGAAGCGCAGGTCGCTGTTGGACTCGTCGTCGACCACGGCCAGCCCTGCTGCGGCGCACAGCCCGACGGTCTCGGCCCGGCGCAGGCCGAGCAGTGGTCGGCGCGGCCCGGGGCGCATGCCGGCGAGGCCACTCGTGGCCGCCCCGCGGAGCAGGTTGACGAGCACGGTCTCGGCCTGATCGTCGGCGGTGTGGCCGGTGAGCACGTCGGTGGGCAGCACGGCGTACCGCGCCGCTCGTGCCCGGGCCTCGAGGTTCGGCCCGGGGGGCACGTCGACGCGCACGGATCTGGCCGGCACGCCGAGTCGATCGGCGGTCCGCGCGACGACCTGGGCCTCGGCGGCAGATCCGGGGCGCAGCCCGTGGTCGACGTGCACCACGTCGACCCGGCACCCGGCGGCCACGGCCAGCACGACGAGCGCGGTCGAGTCGGCGCCACCGGACACGGCGCAGGTGACCGGGGCTGCGGCCGCGGGGAACGAGCAGCGCGGCAACAGCAGTTCGACGAGTGCCATCGCTGCGCCCGGCAACGGGGGCAGCGACCCGGTCACGAGGGTCAGTCCTCGCTGCGCTGGCGCTTGCCCGGGTAGCGCTGGCTGGTGACGCTCTTCAGGTAGCCGCCGACGAGGGCGAGCACTGCTGCAGCGCTCCCGAGCGCCAGGAGCACGCCGATCCACCAGTGCCAGACATTTGCCGCGAGCATGCCCACAGCGTAGCCAGAACCTGCCTGTCGGCGCCCATTCACGCGCCGGCCATTCACGCCGCGCCCGTCTCGCCGCCGGTCTGTGGGCGGGAGTGCGATCGGGGCCTCGCGGATCACCCGGGCCGATCGGCCGGGTCGATCACTCTGCCGGGTCGTCGAGCAACTCGTCGCCGAAGCACGCCCGGATCTTGTCGAGCAACCCGGGCGGCATCTCGTCGCTGTGGCACTTGCGGGCGATGGTGGTCTTCAGCTCGGCATGGAAGTCGAACGCCTGCAGGCAGTCCGGGCACTCCTCGAGGTGCACGACCACCTCGTGCCGGGCGCCGTCGGGCAGCTCACCGTCGAGGAAGGTGAACAGCTCTCGGAGTGTCTCGTTGCAGTCAGCCATCGGCCACCGTGCCTGCGGGGTCGGATCCGTCGTCGTCATCGTCAGGCCGGATCAACCCCCGGACCTGCGCGAACTCGTACAACCGCCGATGCATCGCCTTTCTTCCCCGGTGCAGGCGCGACATCACGGTGCCGATGGGAATCTCGAGCTGTTCGGCGATCTCTTTGTAGGAGAAGTCCAGGACATCGGCGAGCAGCACCGGCAGCCGGAAGGTGTCGGGGAGCTCCTCGAGGGCTGCCTTCACCTCGTCGTCGGTGAACAGGTCGAAGAGCTGGTCCTCGGCGCTCAGGGCGGCGGTGTCGATGCGCCCGAGCCGGCGGTACAGGTAGAGGTCCTCGGTCTCGCCGAGCTCGGTCTCCTGCGGCCGCCGCTGCTTGGCCCGGTACGAGTTGATGAAGGTGTTGGTCAGGATCCGGAACAGCCAGGCGCGCAGGTTGGTGCCCTCGGTGAAGCTCGCATAGCTGCGGTAGGCGCGCAGATAGGTCTCCTGGACGAGGTCCTCGGCGTCGGCAGGGTTGCGCGTCATCCGCAGGGCTGCGCTGTAGAGCTGCGGTGCGTACTGGAGCGCGTCCGTGCTGAACGCTCGCTGGTCGGCCATCGGGACGAACCTACTGCTCGGCCTGGCTGGGCCGCGGCTCGGCCTCCTGCAGGGCGACGAAATCGTCGACTCGGGTGACGAACCGCTCGAGCATCGAGGCGAACAGCTCTCGTTCGCGTGGGGAGAACGCACCGAGGAGATGGGCCATCACATGGCCCCGCCGCTCGGCCACGTCGCCATGGCGGCTGCGGCCGGCGTCGGTGATGGTGGCGATGACCACCCGCCCGTCGCCGTCGGACTGCGCTCGTCGGGCGAGGCCGACGTTCTCGAGGCGCTGGACGGCGCGTGTCGCCGTCGACGGATCGACCCGCAGCGCCTCGGCGAGGTCGCTCATCCGCCAGCACGGCTGCTGGGCGAGCAGGTCGAGAGTGTCCATCTGCCCCTGTTCGAGCGCGTCGTCGCCGCTGCCGAACAGGTACTCGCGCAGGCCGCTCATCGCTGCGCCGCGGCGGATCTCGATCCACGCGAGGCCGATCCGCACCGCGAGGTCGCGCTGTGCGGGGTCGTGGAGGTCGACCGGGTACTCGCGGGCCATGAGAGGGCTACCGTAGTTGCGATGGGCGCCGATCGTGCACGCGGGGACGACCGGGACGGCAGCGGCGGCCAACCCCCCGACGGCGGGTCGACGCCGCTCGACGCGCTGGGTGTGCTGGCGAGCGCCGATGTGATGGTGACCCCGACGCTGCGCCATCTCGAGCTGTACACGATGCGCGGCCTGCTCACCGTGCTGTGGCACGAGCCACCCGCCGAGGTCGAGGCGGCGACGTCGGCACTGGTGCTGTGCGGTGGGGCGATGGGCGGCCTGCTCGGTCCGGCCGACGGCCGCTACCACCGGCTCGGGGTCGAGTGGTCGGCGCGCGGGGTGCCGGTGCTGCGCGTCTCGTACCGACGGCCGAACGACCTCGACCTGTGCTCGCTCGACGTGGCTGCAGCGGTGCAGCTGGCCGCTGCCGGGGGCGGTGCCGAGCGGGTGGTGGTGATGGGCCACCGCTTCGGAGGCGCTGTCGCCGTGCGCGTCGGTGTCGGCCTGCACCCCCTCGTCACTGGCGTGGTCACCTTCGCCACCCAGTCGGCCGGGTGCGAGGTGGCCGGTGGGTTGCAGGGCACACCGCTGCTGCTGTTCCACGGAGACCGCGACGAGATCCTGCCGTTCGAGGCCAGCGCAGTGGTGCAGGCGATCGCCGGCTCCGGTGAGCTCGTGCCACTGCCCGGTGACGGCCACCTGTTGGCGGCGAGCGGCGAGGTGATCTGGGAGCGCCTCGAGCGGTGGTTGCCGGGCCCGCTCGGTAGCTGAACGGCCCGCGCCCCGGTCAGGGGGGCTCGGTCAGGGGAGCTCGGGCAGGTCGACGTAGCGGCCCTGCACCACCACGGTCACGCCGATCTGGCGGACGTTCCACGTGGGGTCGGTGAGGTCCTGGAGGCCGAGCCACTCGATGATCATGTCCTTGTGCCGCGGGAAGGTCCGGGCGCACCCCTTGCTCCTCGGGAACGGCGGGATGTAGGTCGCGCCGTGGATCGCCTGACCGTCGTTGAAGTAGATCGGCTTGTACATGTTGCCGTTCAACGGGTTGTCGACCTCGACCGGGAAGCTCGAGCTGTCGTGCCAACCGTCGTTGTCGGCGGCCGGATCGAACCGGAACGCTCGCGCCCGGACGTTGAAGGTCTCGAAGCCCGGTTCGCCCGTCGAGGTCGGGAAGACGTTGACGACGCGGTCGTCACCTTCGCCGATGAAGATCACCTGGCACGTCTGGTCGATCAGGATCCACTTGGCGGCGTCGGTCGGTGCGCCCTCGGGGATGCCGAGCCCGGTCGCCGCGAAGATGGTGGCCTCCTCGTCGCTCCCGGCGATGAGGTTGCGGTTGTGGACGGGCAGGCCGAGGCCCATCCTCGCCGCGCAGATCGCCTGACGGGCGAGCCGGCCCGCGGCGCCGTCGACTCCCAGGGGCAGCATCGCGGTCGACGAGAAGAGCTCGTTCAGCTCCGGCTGCTGGCGCATCACGGCCTCGGGCGTGGGCTCGAGCAACGTCGGGTCGGCGAGGTCGATCTCGTCGTCGAGGCACACGTCGAACTCCTGCCCGGGGAAGACCACCGAGCCGGGGTCGGTCAGGTTCTCGCGGACGAGCTAGTCGATGGTGATGCCAGCGGCTTCGGCGATGGAGTAGAGCG
>DAINND010000115.1:0-9039 GCA_036736065.1 Ilumatobacteraceae bacterium | reverse complement strand
GATGGGTGCGTGCCGCTCGACGACAGCGTCGGTCAACGGCGGTCGCGTCTCGGCGACGCCGTTCGCGACGGTGGCGGTGGTGGGGGCCGGCATCGATGACGTGGCCGGGGCGACGCCGTCGATCGCGTCGACGCGCTGTGCCGATCATGTCGAGGACCCGGCAGCGCCGGTGCGCGTGGTGGCGTGGGAGATCCTCGGTGGCGAGGAGGCGCCGCGTGTGTTCGACGCCCATGTGGCCGCGTTCCGTGCCGCGTATCCCGGCATCGATCTGGTGGTCGAGTCGATCAGCGGCGCCAACGAGCTGCTCGACACGTTGCAGGCCACACCTGCCGAGGCGTGGCCCGACGTGTTCCTCGCCAGCCCGCAGGCGTTGCGGCGCCTCGTCGACAGCGGGCGCATCGTGCCGCCGCTCGAGTGCCCCGCCGGGGCGCGCCTCGAGGACGGGCTGATGCCGGTGCTGCGCACGCTGTACCGGCTCGACGGCGCGTTGCAGGGCATGCCCTACGGCGTGTCGACGCCGGTGCTGTTCTTCGACCGTGCCGAGGTGCGCGCCGCCGGGCTCGACCCCGACGATCCGCCGGCGACGCTCGCCGAGCTCACCGCCATGTCGCGCCAGGTGGTCACCTCGGGCGCCAGCCCGCACGGCCTGGTGCTGACGCGGTGGTACGCGCACTACCTGCTGTTGAGCGGCGCCGTGCAACGCGGTGAGTTGGTGGTCACGCCCGACAACGGCCGCGCCGAGGGCCCCACCACCGCGCAGTTCGACACGCGTGGCGCACGCGCCTCGCTCGAGTGGATGCTCGACGTGATCGCGAAGGGCGGAGGGCTCTGGATCGGCCCGGTGCCGAGCGGGTACGAGGACCTGATCCGCATCGGCGACCCGATCGACGGCGCCACCATGGCGGTGCACACCAGCGCGGCGATCGGTGACGTGCTCGCGGTGATCGAGGCGGGGTCGTTCCCCGGTGTGGAGCTGGGCATCGGCCCGATGCCGGGCCCCGGTCGGGGGGCGACCGTCGGCGGCAACGGGTGGTTCCTCGTCGACCACGGCGACCCGCGACGCGTCGGGGCGGCGTTCGAGCTCGTCGAGTGGTTGTCGGAGCCGTCGCGCCTCGCGATGCTGGCCGCGGCGACGGGCTACGTGCCGCCGAGCCTGTCGGTGACGGCCGAGCCGGTGCTGGGGGACGCGTGGGCCGAGCACCCGCAACTGCGCGTGGCGTTCGACCAGATCTTCAGCCAGCCGCCCACAGCCGCGGCCGCCGGGCCGCTGTTCGGCCCCAGCCGCGAGGTCGACGAGGTGCTGTTCGACTTCTCGTCGGCGGTGGTCGAGAGCGGTGACAGCGTGGCCGATCTGTTGGCCCGCCTCGACGACGAGGTGAGCGCGCTGCTCGCGCAGTACGACGCCGTGATCGGCGGCTGAGCCGCGCGCCCACGGTCGAGCGGGCAGTCGAACGGTCGATCGGTCGGCGCGCCGCGGGCCACGTCCGGTGGTCGGCGCCGCGCCCGTCGCAGCGTGGCCCACTCGATCTTGACGGCTCCTTGAGCTCGCTGTGGCCAATCCCCCGCAGGTCACCCGGGGTGCCGGTTCCGTGCGGCCCCGAGCATCACTACCGTGCGTGGCATGACCGGTGAGGCCCTCACGGACACGGCCCTCGGGACGAGGTCGACGCGCCGCGCGTTCGTGCGCGGGGCGCTCGTCGCCGCGGGCGTGGCGGTCGCCGGTGGATCGTTGCTGCGTGCCACGCTCGCCGGTGCCGGGCAGGCGGCGCCGGGCGTCGGCCCCTACGGTCCGCTCGCGACCACGCCGGACGCCAACGGGCTGTTCCTGCCCGCCGGGTTCACCAGCCGTCTGGTGGCCACCACCGGTCAGCCGGTGGCCGGCACGGGCTATGTGTGGCACGCCGCGCCCGACGGCGGGGCGTGCTTCCCGGCGCCCGGTGGCGGGTGGGTGTACGTGTCGAACTCCGAGGTGGCCGACGCCGGTGGCGGGGTGAGCGCGATCCGCTTCGCACCCGACGGCGCCGTGGTCGCGGCCTACCGCATCCTGTCGGGCACGAGCCGCAACTGCGCGGGTGGGCGCACCGCGGCGGGCCGCTGGTTCTCGTGCGAGGAGAACGGTGTGGGCGGGCGTGTCTACGAGTGCGATCCGCTCCAGCCGGGCCAGGGCGTGATGCGCCCGGCGCTCGGCGCGTTCAACCACGAGGCCGCGTTCGAGGACCCGGTGACCGGGCATGTCTACCTCACCGAGGACGACCCGAACGGTCGGCTCTACCGCTTCGTGCCGACCGTGCGCGGCGACTTCTCCACCGGGCAGCTGTCGGCGGCCAAGGTGACCAACGGTGCGCTCACCTGGGTGCCCGTGGCCGCCGACCGGCCCGAGCGCAGCGGCGCCACCACCGGGTTCAACGGTGGTGAGGGGCTGTGGATCGAGGGGCGGCGGATGTACGTCACCACCAAGGGTGACCGGCGCGTGTGGGAGATCGACCTCGATCGCCAACGCCTCGACCTGCTGTGCGACGGTGGCACGCCGGGTGTGCCGCTCGACGCGGTCGACAACTGCACGGTGCTCGGCCCGACCGGTGACGTGTTCGTGTGCGAGGACGGCGGCAACATGGAGGTGTGCGTCATCAGCCGCGGGGCGGGTGGCCTGCCGCAGGTGGCGCCGTTCCTGCGCATCGCCGGCCACGCCTCGTCGGAGTGGTGCGGGGTCGCGTTCTCACCGGACAACACGCGCATGTACCTGTCGTCGCAGCGCGGCGCGGACGGTGTGACGGGCTGCACCTACGAGATCCGCGGCCCGTTCCTCGGTGCGGCGGGCGCCACCGACGTGCTCCTGCCCGCGGGCAGCGTGTGGCGCTATCGCGACACCGGCGGTGACCCGGGCACGGCCTGGCGGATGCCCGGCTTCGACGACAGCGCCTGGGGCAGCGGCGTCGCACCGCTCGGGTACGGCGACCCGGTGACGACGACGGTCGGCTTCGGGCCGGACGCGGCCAACAAGCACACCACGACCTACTTCCGCCGCACGGTCGAGGTGACGAGCGGCTATGCGTCGTTGCCCGTGCGCCTGCGCCGCGACGACGGCGCGGTGGTCCACCTCGACGGCGTCGAGGTGGTGCGCAGCAACATGCCGGCCGGGGTGGTGGGCCCGTCGACGCTCGCCGCCTCGATCCTGAACGAGCCCGACGAGTCGCGCTTGGGCGACCTGCCCGTCGCCGTGGCGCTCGCGCCGGGCCGCCATGTGCTGGCGGTGGAGGTGCACCAGTCGGCGCCGGCCAGCTCGGACATGTCGTTCGACCTCGCCCTGCACGGGGTGGGGCGGGTGACGCCGCCGACGACCACCACGCTGCCGCCGACGACCACGGTGGCGCCCACCACGGTGCCGCCGACGACCGTGCCGCCCGGTGCGGCGACGGTGCTGGCGGTGACCGCGGACGCGCACGTGCGCGACGGCGCCGACGAGCAGCGCAACTTCGGCGCGGCCCCGGTGGGCGAGGTGCGCGCGAGCGGCCGCGCGGGCCAGACCCGCTGGTACTACGCGCAGGTCGACACGGCGACGCACCAGGGCGCGGTGGGCCGGGCCGTGCTGCGCCTGCGCCTCGCCGGTGTCGACGGGGTGCGCAACGACGTCGAGGCGCTGGCCACGTCGTCGTCGTGGTCGGCGTCGACGATCACGTGGGCGACGCGTCCGTCGCCCACCGGCGCAGCGCTCGCCACCGCAGCGGTGTCGGGCGGCGCGGCGACGTGGTACGAGCTCGACGTGACGGACCATGTGCGCGCCGAGCGCGCCGCGGGCCGCACGCGGGTGGCGTTCGTGGTGCGCATGGTGAGCGCGTCGGGTGTGGTGCTCACGCTGCCCACGGCCGAGTGGGCCGACGCCGGGGCGCGTCCGCAGCTGGTGATCACCCGCTGACGGGAGCGAGGGCGGCTGCTCGCTACCATCCGGCGATGGACAGCGTGCAGGGCAAGACAGCAGTGGTGACCGGAGCCGGCTCGGGGATGGGGCTCGCGTTCGCCGAGCGCTTCGCCCGGGCGGGGATGAACGTGGTGCTCGCCGACGTGGAGCTGCCGGCGCTCGACGCCGCGGCGGCGGCGATCACGGCGACGGGCGCGCAGGCGATCGGCGTGCCGACCGATGTGAGCGACGGCGCGGCGGGCGACCGGTTGCGTGACGCGGCAATTGATACGTTCGGCCGGGTGCACGTGCTGTGCAACAACGCAGGTGTGGGTGGCAGCCCGCGGGTGTCGGGCGAATGGGTGAGCGAGGCCGAGTGGCGCTGGGTGCTCGAGGTGAACCTGTGGGGCGTGATCCACGGCCACCGCGCGTTCCTGCCGCACCTGGCCGAGCACGGCGACGCGCACATCGTGAACACGGCGTCGATGGCCGGGCACTTCCCCGGGCACTCGGCCTACTCGGCGAGCAAGTGGGCCGTGGTGGCGATCACCGAGGGCCTCTATCACGACCAGCGCCTGCGTGCCGCCGGGGTGGGCGTGTCGTGCCTGTGCCCGGGCTGGGTGAACACGGCGATCATGGAGTCGACGCGCAACCGGCCGGAGTGGGCGGCACCGCGGCTCGAGGGTGAGCCGACGCCGATGGACGAACTGATCCGCGCCTACGTCACCGACCAGATCCGCTCGGGGATGGAGCCGGCGAAGGTGGCCGACCTGGTGCTCGACGCGATCCTGTCGGGCGCGTTCTGGATCTTCACCGACATGCAGATGGTCGCCTCGCTCGAGCCGCGCTACCAGGCCGTGCTCGGGGCGACGAACCCGCCCCTCCAGGACCTGAGCATCTGACCCGCACCGCCCGTTGACGGGTGCCTTGACATACATACCGAGTATGTGCATACTGGGTATCTATGGCGGTTCGAGAGGGACTCCTGGCACTGCTCCGTGAGGGGCCGCGCCACGGCTATCAACTGAAGACGGCGTTCGAGGCGGCGACGGGCGGTGTGTGGCCGCTCAACGTCGGCCAGGTGTACACCACCCTCGACCGGCTCGAGCGCGACGGCCTCGTGCAGGTGCAGCCGGCTGGCCCGGCGGGCGCACCCGACGGCGGTGACGGCGGCCAGGCGGCGCAGAAGACCTATGCGCTCACACCGGCCGGCGACGTCGAGCTGCGCGCCTGGTGGGACGAGGTCGCCACCGACGGACCGCCGCCGCGCGACGAGCTGATGCTCAAGGTGCTGATGGCCCTCGGCACCGGCCGCGCCGAGGCGCTGCGGGTGGGGACCCACCAGCGCACGGTGCTGCTCACCCAGCTGCAGCGGGTGCGTCGCGAGCGCACCGCCGCCGACGGCCATCCCGACCTCGCGGCCCGGCTGGTGACCGAGGCGCTGATCGCCCGGGCCGAGGCCGACCTGCGCTGGCTCGACACCTGTGAGACCCATCTGCTCGCCGAGCGGAGGCGCACGCGATGAGCACGGACCCGACCAGCACGACCACGACCCGCCACGACGACCCGAGGACCACGACCCACATGGACGCACCCACCACACCAGCCGTCGAGCTCGTCGACGTCGTGAAGAGCTTCGGCAGCGGCAGCACCGAGGTGCGCGCCCTGCGCGGCGTGTCGCTGGCCATCGCCCCGGGCGAGCTGGTGGCCGTGATGGGCCCGAGCGGCTGCGGCAAGAGCACGCTGCTGCACCTGGCCGGCGGCCTCGAGCAGCCGAGCGCCGGGCGTGTGCTGCTGCACGGCCGCGACCTGGGCGACCTCGACGCCACGGGCCGTGCCGCGCTGCGGCGCACCGAGGCGTCGTTCGTGTTCCAACGGCTCAACCTGCTCGCCTCGCTGACCGCGCTCGAGAACGTGTCGCTGCCGCTCGAGCTCGACGGTGTGAGTTCCCGTGAGGCCCGCGACCGGGCCCGCGAGGCGCTGGCCGCGGTGGGCCTGGCCGCGGAGACGGCCGACCGGTTCGACCGCTACCCGGACGAGTTCTCCGGCGGCCAGCAGCAGCGCATCGCCATCGCCCGAGCGATCGTCGGGCGCCAGCGTGTGCTGCTGTGCGACGAGCCGACGGGTGCGCTCGACGTGGCCACGGCGGACAGCGTGATCGAGCTGCTCGCCGGGCTGCCGCAACGCTTCGGCACGACGGTGGTGCTCGTCACCCACGAGCCGCGCTTCGCCAGCTGGGCCGACCGTGTGGTGTTCCTGCGCGACGGCGAGGTGGTCGACCAGACCCCGTCGCTGCTCGGTGTGCCGGTCGAGGCCGCGGCCCCGCTGGCGGCCGACGCCGAGGACGGCGCCCCTGACGACGGCGCCGCGCCCGGCACGGCCGCCTCCACCCTGGACGGTGGCTCGTGAGCCGGCTCGCCCCCTGGCGGGTGGCGGCCCGTCTGGCGCGCCGCGAGGTGCGCCGCCGACCGGGCCGCACGGTGCTGGTGTCGCTGCTGGTGGCCGTGCCGGTGCGCGCCCTGCTGCTCGGCTCGGCCGCCTGGCGAACCGATCAGGCCCAACGCACCATCGACCCGTTCGGTCAGGCGACGGTGCGGATGGAGGTGTTCGGCGAAGGGCGCGCGCTCGACGTCGAGGGGCTCGCGTCCCGGCTGCCGACCGATGTGGCCTCGACGTGGTGGGTCGACGTGAACATCCCGATCCGCCCGGCGACGGCGGCCGAGCGCGACACCGCGTGGACGCGGATCATCGTGTCGCCGCTCGACGATCCGTTGGCCGACGGCGTGGTGCACGTCATCGAGGGACGCCTGCCCGTCGCCGCCGACTCGGGCACGGCCAGCACGGGCTCGGGCGCGGGCGGTGAGGTGGCGCTGTCGCCGCAGCTCGCCGACACCTTCGACGTGGAGGTGGGTGACGTGGTGTCGCTCGCCCGGCCGGCGCAGGACTTCACGGTGGTGGGCCTCGTGGCCAACCGGCCGAACAACTGGGAGGAGTTGTTCGTCGCGCCCGGGTTCGATGTCGCTGCGGTGCGTACGGACTACCTGCGCTTCAACGCGCTGGTGGGCGAGCGCGGTGTCGACGCGCCTGGTGAGGTGCTCGGCCTGCTCGGTGCGTCGCCGTGGTGGTCGGGCTCGGGGTCGTACGTGCCGGACCTGGGCCCGTTCCGCAACGCGTTCGTCCAGACCTACGACGACGCAACCGGCAACGACCCGGTGGAGTACCTGCTGCTGTGGCTGGGCATCGCCTTCGTGCTGGCCGTGGTGGCGGTGGTCGTGTCGGCCGCGTTCGCGGTGAGCGGCCGGCGCCAGCTGGTGGGTGTGGGGCAGCTCAGCGCGGCGGGCACGAGCCCGTCGGCGCTGCGCAGGTTCCTGGCCCTTCAGGGCACGTGGTCGGGCCTGGTCGGAGTGGGCGTGGCGGTGGTGCTCGCCGCAGTGGGCCTGGTGGTCGCCCGCATGCCGCTGTTCGGTGGCCGGGTGGTGGTGCGCTCCATCGACTGGGTGGTGGTGGTGCTCACCGCGCTGGTTGCGGCGACGGTGGCGGCGCTGCTGCCGGCGCGGGCGCTGGCGCGGATGTCGCCGCTCACCGCGCTGGGTGGCCGTCATCCGGTGCGCCAGGTGCGCGCCCGGGCGGTGGCCTGCGGCGGGGTGCGGGCCGGGGGTGGCTGGGCGGTGGTGCTGCTGTGCCTGGCCGTCGCCTTCTCGACCGATGGCGACAGCCCGTCCGGGGCTGGGATGCAGGCGTTGGCGCTGCTGGTGATGCTCGGCCTGGGCGCGGTGCTGGTGGGCACGGTGCTGCTGGCCCCGATGGCGGTGGCGGCACTGGCTCGCCTCACCCGCCGGTTGGCCGGGGCCGGCCGGTTGGCGGTGCGCGAGCTCGACCGGCACCGGGCCCGCTCGGGGGCGCTGGTGGCGGCGATCATCGTGGTGGGCGCGGCTGCGTTCGCCGTGGGCTCGGGCGTGGAGCAGGAGCTGCGCAACCGCGAGCAGTGGACGAACGACGGGTCGTGGTCGTCGATCGGGTTGACGACGGCCCATCAGGGCGAGCTGCTCCCGAAGGACCCCGATGTGCTCGCCCCCGGGCTGCGCGCCGAGGTGGAGGCGGTGGTCGGCCCGGTCGAGTGGGTGAAGGTGGCCAACGTCGACCTGCTGTTGCCGCCTGTGGAGGGTGTGCAGGCGGTGGTGCCACCGATCGGGCAGGTGGCGATCGCCGAGACCCTCGAGTCGTACGGGTGGGACGAGGCCACCGTGGCGCGGATGATGGCGGCGCCGCTGACCATCGTCGATCGCAACGGGGTGGCGACCCCGCAGTGGGCGGTCGACGCGCTGGCCGAGTCGCTCGACGTGGCGCCGGCCGATGTGCTGGTGGTGGAGGAGCC
Source organism: Ilumatobacteraceae bacterium (assembly GCA_036736065.1). Lineage (GTDB taxonomy): Bacteria > Actinomycetota > Acidimicrobiia > Acidimicrobiales > Ilumatobacteraceae > VFMC01. The sequence continues at coordinate 769 of DAINND010000115.1, read as the reverse complement.
GGCACCGGAGGGCGACCCGTACGTGCCCGACGGTGGGTGGATCGGCCCGCAGTCGACGGTCTACGTCGCCCAGTCGTTGGTCGATGCGGGTGTGGTGGACGTGACGTGGTTCGACGTGCGCGGCACGGCCGACCATCGGCTGTCGCAGGACGAGATCGACCGGCTCAACGCCTTGAACGACGTCGACACCGACGCGGCCTACTTCGTCGATGCGGGTGAGGTCGGGCAGGTGCCGGCATCGGGTGTGTACGTGAGCGTTCCCTGGATCGCCAGCCCGTGGCCGCTGTGGATCCGCTGGGCGCTGATCGGCGGGATGCTCGCCTTCGTCACCACGGTGGTGGCGCTCGGGCTGGCGCTGTGGGCGGCCGAGGGGCGCGACGAGCGTTCGACGTTGCTCACCCTGGGCGCCGGGCCGTCGACGGTGGCCCGGGTGACGGCGTGGAAGGCGTGGCTGCTGGCCACCCTGGGCGGGGTGCTCGCCGTGGTGCTGGGGTGGGCGGGCATGCGTTCGGCGTCGGCCGCGGTGGACGCCCGGTTCGTGATGCCGTGGTGGATGGCGGCTGCGCTGGTGCTGGTGGTGCCGGCCGTGGTGGCTGCGGGCAGCGCCGGGGCGAGCCTGGTCGGCCAGCGCCGCCAGCACCGCCTGGTGCGCCCCGGCCAACTCGACTAGCGGTGCTGGTGCCCCCTCTGGGACTCGAACCCAGAACCAACGGACAAAAGTCGCTTCAGTCCCGTACCAACGTGTACTGGTTGATCCCATCGTGCCTGC
>DAINND010000114.1:0-9081 GCA_036736065.1 Ilumatobacteraceae bacterium | reverse complement strand
TGTGGCTGTCGGTGCCGATCATCATGCCGCCGGGGAAGGCGTAGTTCTCGAGCACCACCTGGTGGATGATGCCGCTGCCCGGGCCCCAGAACCCGATGCCGTACTTGGCGCTCACGGAGCGGAGGAAGTCGTAGACCTCCTTGTTGGTGTCGACGGCGACGCCGAGGTCGATGCGTGCGCCGACCTTGGCCATGATCAGGTGGTCGCAGTGCACCGTGCTCGGCACGGCCGTGGTGGGAAGGCCGGCGGTCATGAACTGCAGCAGGGCCATCTGCGCCGTCGCGTCCTGCATGGCGACCCGGTCGGGGTGGAAGTCGTTGTAGGTGGCTCCGCGCTCGATCGGCTCGCTCGGGTCGTAGAGGTGGTTGAGGAGGATCTTCTCGGTGAGCGTGAGCGGGCGGCCAAAGCGCGCCCTCCCGGCGCTGACACGCTCGCCCAGGGAGGCGTAGCCGCCTTCGACGAGCTCGATCGGGGTGCCGGCGGTGACGGTCATGGGTGCTCCCTGGTGCGGGGGTGGTCTGTCAGGATGTCGGGCACGTCCCCATCGGCCCGCGCGGTGCGTAGGGGTGCGCCGTGGACGGGACGTGGTTGCCGGGTCGGTGTCCGGTGATGTAGACAACTCTAATACAAGTGAGCGACCCGAACAATCTCCAACCAGCGCGCCCCGCCCGCTCCGTCGCGTCGCGCGCCCACCACGGGCAGGTCGTGGCCGTCGAAGCCAGCGCGCCCACCCGGACCGCCGACGTCGGGGGCTGGACCGACACGTGGTTCGCCGTCACCGGCCTGGTCTGCAACCTCGCGCTCGATCACCGGGCCGAGGTGCGCGGCGTGTCGCGGCCCGACGCCGATCGCTCGGTGCTGCTGCGCATCCGGATGACCGGCGAGGTGCACGAGTTCGCTGCCGGCGCACCCCCGGGCCGGCATCCGATCCTCGAGCATGCCGTGCTCGCTGCGGGCATCCCCGGTCGGCTCGAGGTCGACATCGCCGACTCGGTGCTCGCCGGATCGGGCCTCGGCACGTCGGCCTCGGTGATGGTCGCCCTCGTCGCTGCCCTCGCGGCGGCTGCCGGTGAGGCGCTCGATCCGGAGCAGCTCGTGTCGCGCGCCCATCGCTACGAGACGGTCACCGGCAAGCAGTCCGGCGTGCAGGACCTCGCCGCCGCGGCCTGGGGGGGTTTCTGCGTGTGCGAGGTGAGTTTCCCCGGGGTCGTCCTCCGAGTGTTCGGGGGGCCGCCGGCGGCACGCGTCGGCCTTCGATCGCGCGTCCACACGGTGTTCCTCGGTTCACCGCACGCCTCGTCCGAGCTCCACGACGAGGTCATCGCCCGCCTCGATGCCGGGCACGGTGAGCCCCAGCTCGCGGCGATGCGCGTCGCCGCGTCGCGCGCCGCCGCGGCGCTCGGTGCGGGAGACCTGGGCGCGTACGGAGCAGCGCTCACCGCTGCGCACGCCGCGATCGTCGACCTGCACGCACACCTCGTCGGCGCTGCGGCGAACGCGGCGATCGAGATCGCCCGCTCCTACGGCTCCTGCGGGTGGAAGGTCAACGGAGCAGGCGGTGACGGCGGTTCGATCGCGATCGTCGGGCCCGCCGACCCGGAGCGCAACGCCGCCCTTCGCGCGGCACTCATCGGGCGTGCCGGTTGGCAGGTGCTCGACGCAGCCATCGGTGCGGCCGGCATCAGCACGACGCTGAGCTTCGACGACGACCGCGCCCGACCATGAGCGCGACTTCGACCGGGTCGCTGGTGACGGGCGCTGCGAGCCGATGAGGACCATCCGCTACCAGCAGATCGCCGACGAGCTGCGCAGTCGGCTCGCTGCGGCCGGCGCTGGCGCCGTGTTGCCGAGCGAGGCCGATCTGTCGAGCGAGTTCGCCGTGAGCCGGGTCACCATCCGGCGTGCGCTCGAGATCCTGCGCGACGAGGGCCTCGTCGACTCGCGCCAGGGATTCGGCTGGTACGTCGCCGGTGAGCCGCTCCAGCAGCACCTCGACGAGCTCGACACGATCGAGGGGCAGCTCGAGCGACGAGGGCTGCGCACCGAGCGCAGAGTGCTCGAGTTCGCCTTCGCCGCCGCGCCCCCGAAAGTCGCCGCGGTGCTCGGCACCGATCATGTGCTCCGGGTGAAGCGCGTCAACCTCGCGGACGGCCGCCCGTTCGCCGTGGTGACGGTCTGGTGCCCCGCCGACCTCGGCCAGCACCTGAGCCGACGCGACGTCGAGCGTCAGCCGTTCTACGCCCTGCTCGACGTCGAGCTGCGCGGCGCCACGCAGACGATCGGAGCCGACTCCGTCGGGGCGACCGACGCCCGCCTCCTCGACGTCCCCGCTGCGAGCCCCGTGCTGCGTTGCGTGCGCGGCACGACCGATGTCGCCGGCCGTCCCGTCCTCATGAGCGAGTACCTGTTCCCGGCGCATCGCACGGAGTTCGTGGTCGAGCTGCCGCAGGCCGAGCCGAGCCTGACTCCGAAGGGTCTGCGTCTCGTCGAGTGAGGCTCTGCCACAATGGCCGGCATGCCACATCTGGTCCGGGCCGACCTCGACGAGCCGTTCGACGGCGGCTTCTGGTCGGACGTCGGTGACTGGTTCCTCTACCGCGGCCTGGTGATCCTGGCCATCTGCGCCGCGGCCTTCCTGCTCACGAGGATCGTCACCTTCGTCGCCCGCCGCCGGATGCGCCGCATCGCCGAGGCGCGCGCCCAGCACGCGGAACAGACGGTCGGCAGCAACCTCGGCTCGTACCAGGAGGCGCTGATCGGCGCGGTGCGCTGGGCCGTCAACTTCTGCATCGTGTTCATCGCGACCCTGTGGGTGCTGTTCGAGCTGAGCCTGCCGGCCACGGCGCTCGTGCCGCTCGCATCGGTCATCGGCGCCGGGCTCGGCTTCGGTGCCCAACAGATCGTGGGCGATGTGCTGGCGGGCATCTTCATCCTCTCCGAGCGGCAGTTCGGCGTCGGTGACGTGATCCGCGTCGGACCGCTCGTCGGCGTCGGGTGGGTCGAGGGACGCGTGGAGGAGATGACTTTGCGGGTCACGAAGCTGCGCACGTTCGACGGCGACATGGTCACCATCGCGAACGGCGAGCTGCGCCAGAGCGTGAACGCGTCGCGTGACTGGGCGCGAGTGCTCGTGACCGTGCCGCTGCAGCGCGACGTCGATCTCGAGGCGATCACCGCCAGGTTGAACGACGTCGGCTCCGAGCTGGCCGTCGATCCGGCGTGGGAGCCGCTCGTGCTCGAGCCGCCGTCGGTGTCGGGCCTCGACGACCTCGGCGCCGAGACCATCCAGGTGCGCGTGGTCGGTCGCAGCCTTCCGGCTCAGCAGTGGAAGGTCGCACGCGAGCTGCGTCGGCGGATCGCACTGGCGCTGCGCGACATGGACGTGCGCATGGCCAGCGGCGCCCAGGAGGGCTCGTCGATGAGCCCGGACGACGACTGATCGCCCGTGCCGGTCGGGGTTCGACCTACCAGCGATCCCAGTGCAGGATCGGGTCGAGCGGGAGGCGCTTGGCCGGCTTGAAGTCGGTGCCGATCGTGTAGGCGATCGGGAACATCCCCGCCTGGGTGACGCCGTCGGGGATGCCGAGCAGCTCCTTGGCCTGGCGCTCGCCATCACCGATCAGGTGGATCGTCGTCCACGCCGTGCCGAGGCCGCGCTCGCGTGCGGCGAGCATGAAGCTCCACACCGCGGGCAGCAGCGAGCCCCACGCCGATGCGGCCTGGAACGTCGGCGCCCGGTTCAGGTCACCCATGATGCACGGGACCATGATCACCGGCACGCGGTGGAAGTTCTCGGTCAGGTAGGTCGCCGACTCGGTGATCTTGTCCTTCTGCTCGTAGCGCAGATCGCCCGGCTCGTAGCTGTTCGAGCGGGCGCTGCCCGCATAGATGGCGAAGTTGTGCGCGTAGATGTCGGCCAACGCCTTCTTGGTCGCGGCGTCTTCGACCATGATCCACTGCCAGCCCTGGCTGTTGGAGCCGGTCGGCGCCTGGAGCGCGATCTGCAGGCACTCCTCGATCACGTCGCGCGGCACGGGGGTGTCGAAGTCGAGCCGCTTGCGAACGGCGCGGGTGGTGGTGAGGACGTCGTCGGCGGAGAGGTTGAGCTTCACGCCGGCAGTCTCGCACCGGCGTCGGCGCACTGTCGCCGTGGACGGCGCTCGGACGGCACGCTACGAGGGGAGCGGGACCGACCTGGCACACTGTCGCTCATGAGCGACCGCGTCCACATCAGCATCTCCCAGGGCATCGCCGACGTGCGCATGACCCGTGTCGACAAGCGCAACGCCCTCGACGGGGCGATGTTCACCGCCCTCGCCGAGGCCGGTGAACGGTTGAAGACCGAGCCCGGTGTTCGAGCGGTCGTCCTGAGCGGCGAGGGCCCGTCGTTCTGCGCAGGTCTCGACTTCGGGTCGTTCCAGGGCATGGCCGGCGGGAGCACTGCCGACTCGGGCGGCGACGGCAACCCGGGCACCCTGCAGTCGGGTCGCATCACCCACCTCGGCCAACAGGTGGCATGGGTGTGGCAGGAGGTGCCCGTGCCGGTCATCGCCGCCGTGCACGGTCATGCCCTCGGTGGCGGCATCCAGATCGCGCTGGGCGCCGACATCCGCATCGTCCATCCCGACACCCAGATGAGCGTGCGCGAGATCCACTGGGGCCTCGTACCGGACATGACCGGCACGCTCATGCTGTCGCAGCTGGTGCGCGCCGACATCGCGAAGGAGCTGGTGTTCAGCGCCCGGGTGTTCGACGGTCGCGAGGCCCATGCCATCGGCCTGGCCACCAAGCTGTCCGACGACCCGCGGGCCGACGCCCTGGCGATGGCCGCCGAGATCGCCGGCCGCAGCCCCGACGCGGTGCGCGCCGCCAAGCAGCTGCTCAACGGCCTGCTCCATCAGCAGGCCGAGGTGCAGTTCGCCGCCGAGCGGCGGATCATCGGCTCGCTGATCGGCAAGCCGAACCAGGTCGAGGCGATCGTGGCCAACTTCGAGAAGCGTTCCCCGGTGTTCGCCGACCACTGACCGGGACGGCGCCCGACTCGGGCGTCAGGCGTTCCCCGAGAACAGCACCACGGCGAAGACCAACCAGATCACGAAGAAGACCGCACCGAGGCCGAGCAACCCGGTCGAGCTGCTGCCGATGATCCGGCCCGCGGTGACGCTGCCGCGGTTGGAGTAGACGAGGTCGGGCCGGGCGTCCATCTCGCGCAGCGCCGTGTTGCCCATCTTCCAGGCGAACGGGCCGAGGACCTGGCACACCACCAGGCTCAAGATGCCGAGCACGAGCACCGTCGTGCCGTTCGGGTGCTCGACCATGGGCGACCCGTAGGGGGCCCCGGGAGCAGGGCCCCACGAGGGGGACGGACCGGGCGGTGGCGGCGGGGGAGGCATCGAGCTCACCGCGGCAGTCTGGCACGTTCCCTGGTGGCGTCAGCACCATGCTCGGCGCCGTCAGGCGTCGGGCTCTCGCTGGCCGCATCGGGCCTGGCGGGCCTAACATGTCCACGTCGGGCCAATGTCGTCCCGAGCACCACTCGCCGCCCGATCCACACCGGGCCGACTCCGTGGAGACGACGTTGATCAGTTCCCCCGTTCCGCACGCGCATCTGCCTGGGCGCCAAGGCCTCTACGACCCGCGCTTCGAGCACGACGCCTGTGGCGTCTCGTTCGTCGTGAACGTGAAGGGCGAGCGCAGCCGATCGATCGTGCAGATGGGCATCGGAGCCCTGTGCAACCTCGAGCATCGCGGTGCCACGGGCGCCGAGGCCGACACCGGCGACGGCGCCGGCATCCTCATCCAGGTGCCCGACCGCTTCCTGCGTGCCGTGGCGGGCTTCGAGCTGCCCGAGCCCGGCGCCTACGCGGTCGGCATCGCCTTCCTCCCGGCCGACCCGGGCGATCGCGACAAGGCCCAGGCCTCGATCGAGGCGATCCTCGCCGACGAGGGCCTGACCACCCTGGGCTGGCGGACGGTGCCGGTGGACCCTGGTTGCCTCGGGGCGACGGCGCGCAGCGTGATGCCGTCGTTCCGTCAGCTGTTCGTCGCCGATCCGACCGGCGCGTCCGGCATCGACCTCGACCGTCGCCTCTTCGTCGCGCGCAAGCGCATCGAACACGACCTGCCCGAGGAGCAGCGCACCTATTTCCCGTCGCTGAGCAGCCGCACCATCGTCTACAAGGGCATGTTCACCACACCCCAGTTGGCGGCGTTCTACCCGGACCTCGGCGACGAGCGTATGGAGAGCGCACTCGCCTTGGTGCACAGCCGCTTCAGCACCAACACCTTCCCGAGCTGGCCGCTGGCCCACCCCTACCGATTCATCGCCCACAACGGCGAGATCAACACCGTGCAGGGCAACCGCAACTGGATGCGCACCCGTGAGGCGATGCTGGCGAGCGACCTGCTGCCCGGCCTCGAGCGTGCGTTCCCGATCTGCACACCCGGTGGCAGCGACTCGGCCAGCTTCGACGAGGTGCTCGAGCTGCTGCACCTCGGCGGCCGCAGCCTCCCGCACGCGATGCTCATGATGATCCCCGAGGCGTGGGAGAACCACGACACGATGGACGCCGACAAGCGGGCGTTCTACCGCTTCCACGCCTCGCTGATGGAGCCGTGGGACGGCCCTGCGAGCGTGGCCTTCACCGATGGCACCCTCATCGGCGCCGTGCTCGATCGCAACGGCCTGCGCCCCAGCCGCTACTGGGTGACCGACGACGACCTGGTCGTCATGGCCAGCGAGGTCGGCGTCATCGACATCGAGCCGGCCCGGGTCGTGCGCAAGGGGCGCCTCCAGCCCGGCCGGATGTTCCTCGTCGACACGGCGCAGGGTCGCATCGTCGACGACGAGGAGATCAAGCGCCAACTGGCCACGGAGCACCCCTACCAGCAGTGGCTCGACGAGGGGATCACCGAGCTGCCCGGGCTGCCCGAGCGCGAGCACATGGTGTTCAGCCACGACAGCGTGCTGCGCCGCCAGCAGATGTTCGGCTACACCCACGAAGAGCTCAAGCTCATCGTCGGGCCGATGGCCGCGTCGGGCGCCGAGCCGATCGGGTCGATGGGCACCGACACGCCGATCGCCGTGCTGAGCGAGCGGCCACGGCTGCTGTTCGACTACTTCCAGCAGCTGTTCGCCCAGGTGACCAACCCTCCGCTCGATGCCATCCGCGAGGAGGTGGTCACCGCCGTCAGCAGCTCCGTCGGCCCCGAGGCCAACCTGCTCGCGCCAGGCCCGGAGAGCTGCCGGCAGCTGGCGCTGCCGTTCCCGGTGATCGACAACGACGAGTTGGCCAAGATCATCCACAACGATCGTCCGCACCTGAAGGCCGTGGTGGTCAGCGGCCTCTACCGCGTCGCCGGTGGGGGGCTGGCCATGAAGCGGGCCCTCGATGCCGTGCGCGCCCAGGTGAGCCGGGCGATCGAGGATGGGGCACGGGTGATCGTGCTGAGCGACCGCAACAGCGATGCGGTGGAGGCGCCGATCCCGTCACTGCTGCTCACTGCGGCGGTGCACCACCACCTGATCCGGGAGAAGCAGCGGACGAAGGCGGGGCTGATCGTCGAGTGCGGTGACGCCCGCGAGGTGCACCACATGGCGCTGCTCATCGGGTTCGGCGCCGGAGCGGTCAACCCCTATCTCGCCTTCGAGAGCATCGAGGACATGATCGCCGAGGACCTGCACGGCCTCGGTGGCATCGATCCGCGCGTGGCCGTGAAGAAGTACATCAAGGCCGCCGGCAAGGGTGTGCTCAAGGTGATGAGCAAGATGGGCGTGAGCACCGTCGCCAGTTACACCGGTGCGCAGATCTTCGAAGCGATCGGCCTGTCGCAGGAGCTCGTCGACGAGTACTTCACCGGCACGGTCAGCCGCATCGGCGGGATCGGCATCGACGAGCTCGCCGCCGAGGTGGCGGCCAGGCACGCGACCGCTCATCCGAAGCGCCCGAGTGAGCGCGCCCACCGCAAGCTCGAGCTCGGTGGCGAGTACCAGTGGCGCCGCGAGGGCGAGGTCCACCTGTTCAACCCGGAGACCGTCTACAAGCTCCAGCACGCAACCCGTGCGGGCCGCTACGACATCTTCAAGGAGTACACGGCGCTCGTCGACGACCAGTCGAAGCACCTGTCGACGCTTCGCGGGTTGTTCGAGCTGCGCGCCGGTGTGCGCCCGCCGGTCCCGATCGACGAGGTCGAGCCGGTGAGCGAGATCGTCAAGCGCTTCTCGACCGGCGCGATGAGCTACGGCTCGATCAGTGCCGAGGCTCACGAGACCCTGGCGATCGCGATGAACCGGATCGGCGGCAAGAGCAACACCGGTGAAGGTGGCGAGGACGCCGAGCGGCTCTACGACCCGGAGCGGCGCAGCGCCATCAAGCAGGTGGCGAGCGGTCGGTTCGGTGTGACGAGCGAGTACCTGGTGAACGCCGACGACCTGCAGATCAAGATGGCCCAGGGCGCGAAGCCGGGCGAGGGCGGCCAGCTGCCCGGCCACAAGGTCTACCCGTGGGTGGCCAAGACCCGGCACAGCACGCCAGGCGTGGGCCTGATCAGCCCGCCGCCGCACCACGACATCTACTCGATCGAGGACCTCAAGCAGCTCATCCACGACCTCAAGAACTCCAACCCGGCGGCACGAGTGCACGTCAAGCTCGTCGCCGAGGTCGGCGTGGGCACCGTCGCCGCCGGTGTGAGCAAGGCCAAGGCCGATGTGGTGCTGATCAGCGGGCACGACGGCGGCACGGGCGCCTCCCCGCTCACGTCGCTCAAGCACGCCGGCGCCCCGTGGGAGCTCGGTCTGGCGGAGGCGCAGCAGACGCTGCTGCTCAACGGCCTGCGCGACCGCATCGTGGTCCAGGCCGACGGTCAGATGAAGACCGGCCGGGACGTGGTGATCGCCGCCCTGCTCGGCGCCGAGGAGTTCGGGTTCGCCACGGCGCCGCTGGTGGTGAGCGGGTGCATCATGATGCGCGTCTGCCATCTCGACACCTGCCCGGTCGGTGTGGCCACCCAGAACCCGGAGCTGCGCAAGCGTTTCAGCGGCAAGCCCGAGTTCGTCGTGAACTTCATGGAGTACATCGCCGA
>DAINND010000113.1:0-9110 GCA_036736065.1 Ilumatobacteraceae bacterium | reverse complement strand
AGCTGGCGGCTGCCGTCGAGCGAGCACACTGCCGCGCAGCCGGTCACCCTGCGCCACCTGCTCAGCCACACGGCGGGCACGCCCGTGCCGGGGTTCCCGGGCTTTCCGCACGGCGCCACGGTGCCCGACGCCGTCGGCGTGTTGTCGGGCACCGGTGGCGCCACCCCCGCCGTCGAGTCGTTCGCTGCACCCGGCACCGTGGCCCAGTACTCCGGTGGTGGCAGCACCATCGTGCAGCAGCTGGTGTGCGACGTGACCGGCCGCGACTTCGCCGAGCTGATGCACGACCTGGTGCTGGAGCCCTTCGGGATGGTCGACAGCGCCTACGACCAGCCGCTCGCCACCCATCGGCGTCACCGTGCCGCAGTCGGCCACGACGAGGCCGGCAGGCCCGTGGCCGGCGACCACCACGTCTACCCCGAGCTGCAGGCCGCCGGGTTGTGGACCACCGCGGTCGACTTGGCGCGCTGGGTGATCGGCGTGCAGGAGATCGTGCGCGGCGCCCGCAGCGGCCCCGTCTCAGCGGCGACGGCGCGGACGATGGTGACCGGTGTGGGCCTGGGTGTGTTCGGGCTGGGGCCCGAGCTCGGCGGCAGCGGCGACCTGGCCCGCTTCGGCCACAGCGGGGCCAACGCCGGCTACCGCTGCAACGCGGAGGGCCTGATCGAGCACGGCCAGGGCGCGGTCGTGATGACGAACAGCGACAGTGGGGTGACGCTGTGCGGCGAGGTCCGCCGGGCCATCGCCGACGAGTACGGCTGGGGCCACGTCATCGGCACCACCGTCGAGGTGGCCGTGGTCGACCCCCACATCCTCGAGCGCCTCGCCGGCGCGTACCGTGGGCCGTTCGACCGCCCGCTGCGCATCGTGCACAGCGACGGCGAGCTGTTCAGCCCGGCACCCTACGGGCGGCGGCGCCTGCTGCCGCTCGGCGAACGCACCTTCCTCGACGAGGAGACCGGGGCGACACTGGTGGTGCACGATGGTGACGACGGTCGCCTCGATCGCCTCGCCGTCGTCGTCGACGGTGCCGAGTTGATGTCGTTCAGCCCCACGGAGCGTTCCTGATGCCCACGACCACCCCGACCCTCGCCGACTTCGTCGCCGACCGCTGGGACGAGGCCCTGCCGACGTTGATGGACTACATCGCCATCCCCGCCCGCTCGCCGATGTTCGCCCCGGCGTGGGAGGCCAACGGCCACCTCGCCCGCGCGGCGACGCTGCTCACCGACTGGGCCCGCGCCCAGGCCATCGACGGCCTGCACGTCGAGCTGATCGCCCCGCCCGGGCTGACGCCGGTGCTGCTCGCCGAGGTGCCCGCCACCGATGCCGAGTTGGCCGGGCACACGGTCGTCCTCTATGGCCACATGGACAAGCAGCCGGAGATGCTGCCGTGGTCGCCGGGCCTCGGGCCGTGGCAGCCGGTGCTCGACGGGGACCGGCGGCACGGCCGCGGCGGCGCCGACGACGGTTATTCGGTGTTCGCCGCGCTGATCGCCATCGCCGCCGTACGTGCCGGGGGCGGCCGCCACGGGCGCTGCGTGATCCTGATCGAGGCCAGCGAGGAGAGCTCGAGCGTGCACCTCGAGCAGCACCTCGAACAGCTGCTGCCGCGCATCGGCACCGCGGACGTGGTGATCACCCTCGACTCGTTCTGCGAGAGCTACGACCGGCTCTGGACCACCACCTCGACCCGGGGCGTGTGCGGCGGGGTGCTCGCGATCGAGGTGTGCGCCGACGACCCGCACAGCGGACGGGCGAGCGGTGTGCTGCCGTCGGCCTACCGCATCTCGCGGGTGCTGCTCGACCGGGTCGAGGACTCGGCCACGGGCCGGGTGCTGCTCGCCACGGCAAACGTCGAGATCCCCGCCCACCGGGTGGACGAGGCTCGCGTTGCCGCCACTGCGTTCCCCCGACTGTCGGGCTCGTTCCGGCCCGTGCCGGGGATCGTGTCGATGGGCGCCGACGCGCACCACGAGCTGTTGAACGAGACCTGGCGGCCCGCGCTCGAAGTGATCGGCGTCGACGGGCTGCCGCCGGTGGCCGACGCCGGAAACGTGTTCCGGTCGCGCCTCGCGCTGAAGCTGTCGCTGCGCCTGCCGCCGACGGCGGACACGTGGGCTGTCGGCGACGAATTGCGGTCCGTGTTGGAAGCCGATCCGCCCTTCGGGGCACAGGTGCGCCTGCTCGACGGCGCCCGCGGCCCGGGGTGGGCCTCACCGGCGTTCGCGCCGTGGCTGGCCGAGGCGTGCGACCGGGCCAGCAAGCAGCACTGGGGCCTGCCCGTGGCGTCGTGCGGGGTCGGCGGCACGATCCCGTTCATGGGCATGCTCGGCGAGCGGATGCCCGACGCGCAGTTCCTGCTCGTCGGTGTGCTCGGCCCCGGCTCGAACGCGCACGGCCCGGACGAGTTCTTGCACCTGCCCACAGTGCGACGGGTCACCGCCACCGTGGCCGATGTGCTGCAGGCCCACGCCGCCCACGTGGCCGGCGGTGCCGCACGGTGAATGCGGCGCCCGATGTCGACGACGGTGCGGCGGCGCAGGCCGCGGCCGAGGCAGCTGCGGTTGCCGCATCCGTCGGGGTCGACATCCATGAGGTCGCCCTGCCCGACGAGCTCGACGAGCTGCGCGCCACGATGGGAGCCGTCTGGGGCACCACCGACACCGTGCCGCCACGCAACCTGCTGCGCGGCATGGCTCTCGGCGGGGCCTGCCTGCTGCTCGCCCGCCGCGATGGACGGCCCGTCGGCTTCGCCCTCGGCTGGCCGGGCTGGACCGCCGGCCTGCACCTGCACTCGCACCAGGTCGGTGTCGACGCCTCGCTGCGCGGAGCCGGGGTGGGCTACGCCCTGAAGATCGCCCAGCGCGCCGTCGCGCTCGCCCACGGCATCGACGAGATGCGTTGGACGTTCGACCCGCTGCTGGCCGCGAACGCCCGGTTCAACCTCGTGCGCCTGGGTGCGGAAGCGATCGGGTTCGTGCCCCACTGCTATGGCGAGCGGCGCGACGCGTTCAACACCGGCGACACCACCGACCGGCTGAAGCTGCGTTGGCGGCTCGACCGACCGGTGGGGGGCGGGCTGGTCGCGGCGGGGCCCGGCGAGCAGGTGCTGGCCGTGCCGCATGACTACCTCGCACTGCGGCAACGCGACCCTGCAGCCGCCGACGAGCTGCGCCGCTCCAGCGGGCGCGCCCTCGCCGACGCGTTCGCCGGGCCCGCCCCGGCCGGCATCCGCGGCTGGTCCGACGAGGGCTACGTGATCGGTGCCTCGGTAACCTCTCCCGAGCGCCTCGCCGGCGCCCCGATCGCCGAGGAGCCCGCATGAGCACCGCCCAACCCTCCCGCCGACGCGGGGCGCGTGCCGAGACACCGATCACCGCCGAGCTCATCGTCGACACCGCCGTGCGCCTCATCGACGAGCGCGGCCCGCAGCAGTTCAGCATGCGCTCGCTCGCCGCCGAGCTCGGTGTGTTCCCCGCCACGCTCTACTGGCACGTCGGCGACCGCCAGCAGCTGATCGGCCTCATCGAGCAGCGTGCCCTCGCCGGGATCGAGCTCCCCGATGCCGACGACTGGCGGACCTGGAGCATCGAGCTGGCCAGGCGATACCGCGCCAGCGCACTGCGCCACCCGAACGTGATGCGCCTCGTCAGCACCGAGCGCGGGCTGAACATGGACACCCTGGCGATCCCCGATGCCGTCCTCGGCAAGCTGACCGAGCTCGGCATCACCGGCGAGCAACTGGTCCATGCCTACAACTCGCTGATGGGCGCCGTGCAGGGCTTCGTGCTGCTCGAGCTCACGCTCGTCGCCGAGCGCGACCCCGACAACGAGCGCGTGGCCGAGGAGGCCATCCGCTCGCTCGACCGCGAGCGGTTCCCCAACATCTCGGCGAACTTCGATGCCGTCGCCAACCGTGCCCTGTCGATGCGCTGGTCGCTCGACGACCACAGCCCCTTCGACGAGTCGTTCGAGTTCCTGATGCAGGTACTGCTGGCCGGCCTCGACGCGCATCTCGGCCGCCCGACCCGCTGACGCGCCAGCTTGTCGAGGGGCCGAACGGCCCCACGGTGGCTCCACTTGGCCCCGACCGGAACGGTCCGCCGGTCGCCATGCTGGGCGACGGCCGGCACCTTGCCCGCCGGGAGGATCCGAACCGTGGACGCATCTGTCGAGCACACCGAACAAGCTCCGAACGGCATCCGCGCGCTGCTCGACGCGTGCGCCGTGCCCACCAATCTCGACGACATCGCGGAGGCGGTGCTCGACGCCGTCCGTCCGCTCGGCGCAGCCGGGGTCGTGCTCGTGCGCGTCGATGGTAGCGGCGGGATCCGCGGGGTGGCGTTGGCGGGCACAAGCCGGCGGATCGCCTCTGCGCTCGGGCCGCTCGCGCTCACCAAGCGCTACCCGCTCATCGCCTCGGTGATCGAGCGCCGCCCGATCTGGCTGCCGTCACGCAGCGCCATGCAGGCCCAGTTCCCCGAGTTCGCCGCCCTCCGTCCACCCGCCGGGGCGATCGCCGATCTGCCGCTGCTCCATGGCGACGAGGTGATCGGCGGGATCGGCATCCCGTTCGCCGTCGCACGCTCGTTCTCCGACCTCGACCGCGTCTACCTGCTGAGCATCGCCGAGCTCTCGGCCCGCGCCGTCGCGGCGCTCATGGCCGCGCCGGACTTCACGGCCCATCCTGATGCTGCGTTGCTCGACCGGTTGCACGACGCCGTGATGGTGATCGACCACACCTCCGACCAGGTCACCTACATGAACGAGGCCGCTGCGGAACTGACCGGCCGCACCCGCAACGAGCTCGTCGGCCTGAGCGCCGAAGCGCTTCTCGCCTCGGTTGTCGCAGCCGACGACCCGTTCCGCCACATTGCGCTCGACCGGGTGGGGTGGGGCGTCCACCATGTCGAGGTCGTCCGCCCGGACGGCACGCGGCGTCGCAGCGAGGTGCACGTCGCCGAGCGCGACCATCGCGGGTGCCGCGCGTTCGTGGCGATCGACATCACCGACCGGACCGAGGCGGACCTCACCGCATCGACCGAGGACCGTATCGACCGCGAGGTGCACGACCGGGCGGTGCAGGCCGTGTTCGCGACGTCGATGGGCCTCGCTGCGCTGGCCCAGGCCGTGCGTCCGGCGCTGCGGCCGCAGGTCGACGCGTTGCTCGACGACCTCGACGACGTCGTCGCCCAGCTTCGGGCTGCGGGCGAGCAACCGGGCGGGGCGACGACCGCGGCCGTCCAGGGCGACGTGCCCGGACGTCGGGGCTAGATGGCACCCAGGTTGCGGCCCTGGCGCTTCTGGATGGCGTCACCGATGATCGTCAGCGACAGCACCGTGAGGAACAGTGCTGCACCCGGCACCAGCACCGGGTAGAGGCTTTGGTCGAGCGACGACTTGCCAGCGGCGATCATCCCGCCCCAGGTGGGCGTGGGTGGTGCCACCGACAGGTTCAGGTAGGCCAGGCCCCCCTCGGCGACGATGGCACCCGCGATCGCGACGACCATCATCGACATCAGCGTCGGCATCACGTTGGGCAGGATTTCCCGGCCGATCACGCGGCCGTGCTTGGCGCCGAGCGAGCGGGCCGCCAGCACGAACTCGCGCGTCGCGAAGCTGAGCGTGATCGCCCGCACGATGCGGATGGTGGGGCCGAGGTAGATCAGGGCGATGGCCAGCACCACGACGGTGAGCCCACGGGAGTCGGTGAAGGCGACGATCGAGGCGGCGAGCAGCATCGTCGGGAAGGCCATCAGCACATCGGCGAAGAAGGTCGAGCCGGTCTCGAACCACCGGCGCACATAGCCGGCCACGAGTCCGATCGCGCCGCCGGCGACCGCCGACAGGAGCACGGCGGCCAGGCCGACCACGATCGACACGCGAGCGCCGTAGATGGTGCGCGACAGCAGGTCGCGGCCGATGGAGTCGGTGCCCAGCCAGTTCTGCGAGGTGGGGATCGACAACGGGATGCCGGCCCTGGTGTCGGCCGGGTCGTAGAGGGGCAGCACGTCGGCGAGCAGGGCCACGGCGCTGAGCGCGACCAGCCAGCCCACCGACACCCACACCCCGAGGCCCCACCCCTGGCGCGCCGGGGCCGCGACGTCGGGCTGCATCGGTGCGGTGGCGATCATGTCGGCCTCGCCGCAGTGCGGATGCGCGGGTCGAGCACGCTGTGCAGGAGGTCGACGGCGACGTTGACGACGACGAAGCCGACGGTGGCGACCACGACCGCGCCCTGCAGGGCCATGTAGTCGCGGTTGTTGATCGCGTCGATCGTGAACCGGCCGAGGCCGGGCAGGGCGAAGATCGTCTCGATGAGCACAGCGCCACCGATGAGCCGCCCGAGGGTGATTCCGGCCAGGGTGACGGTGCCGAGCGACGCCGGGCGCAAGGCGTGGTGGGTGACGATCCGCCGGGTCGGGTTGCCCTTGGCCCGGGCGAGCCAGATGAACTGCTGGTCGAAGGTGGTCAACAGGTCGCTGCGCAGCACGCGGGCGTACATCGCCACCTGCTCGAGGCCGAGCGCGAACGCCGGCAGCACCATCGATCGCAGATTGCCGAGCGGGTCCTCGCGCAACGGCACGTAGCCACCGGTGTCGAACCAGCCCAGTCGCACGGCGAAGACCGCGATGAGGCCGAGGGCGAGCAGGTAGCCGGGCAGCGCCAGCAACCCGAGCTGCACCCCGCTCAGTGCGCGATCGAGCCAGCTGCCCGGTCGCAACGCACCAGCGATCGCCATCGGCACCGCAAGCGCGAGCGCTACCACCTGTGACAGGACCACCAGCTCGAGGGTCACCCCGAGCCGCTGGCTCAGCGACTCCGCCACCGGTTGGCCGGTGCGGTAGCTCACGCCGAGATCACCCTGCACCGCGTCGCCGACCCAGCGCGCGTAGCGCACCGGGATGGGGTCGTCGAGACGCAGCTCCTCGCGGACCGCCTGTTGGTCCTCCGGCGTGGCCCGCTCGCCGAGCAACGCGGTGACGAGATCGCCGGGCAGCAGGCTCACCATCGCGAACGACGCGAAGGTGACCGCGACGAGCACTGCGACGAGCCGGATGAAGCGGACGGCGAGCACCCTCACCGCCGGCTCCCCGGCTCGTCACTGGGCGCGTCGGTCATGAGGCCAGCCAGGCGTCCTTCAAGAAGAAGTGGCCCGAGGTCATCGGCTGTCCGGGAGTGCCGTCGGGCAGGGTGAAGTCGCTGATCCCAAGCAGCTCGGCACGGGTGACCACGCCGAGCTTGTTGGTGCCGAGCCAGCCGTAGGGCATCGCCTTGGCCAGCTCCTCCTGGACGATCGCGTACTGCTGCTTGCGCTCCTCCGGGTCACCGGTGGCGCGACCGGCGTCCATGGCTGCGTCGATTTCCGGCGAGGTGTAGCGGCTGAAGTTCAAGCCGGTCCCTGACCTGAAGTACTGGTAGTCGTTGTCCGGGTCACCGCCGCCCATGTTGCCCCACAGGGTCACCTCGTACTCACCGTTGATCACCTTGCCGATGTTGTCGGCCTGGGCGCGCGACACGATGTTGGCGGTGGCGCCGGCTTCGGCCCACATGCTCTGGATGAGCTCCTGGTAGCCGACGACGAACGGGTCCGGGCCACCGGCGAAGTCGAACTCGACCGGGTTGCCGGTCTCGGCGACGTAGTCGTCGATGAGTGCCTTGGCGCCTTCGAGGTCGTACTTCGGGTACGACGTCTCGACGTACCAGAACGAGTCGGTCGCGTACGGGCCGTAGATCGGCTGCTTCACACCGATGCCGTCGGAGTAGGCGAAGAGCCGCTCGACCTCGATGGCCATCACGAGCGCCGTGCGCACGCGCACATCGTCGAGGGGCGGCACCGTGGTGTTGAACATGATCATGTCCGGGCCGGCGGGTGAGCCGAGCGTGACGTTCACCTCGCCGGCTTCGTCCTGGGCGAGGTAGCCGACGAGGTCGGACGGATCGCCGGTGTAGTAGGCGTCGACGTCACCGGCCGCGAAGGCCGCCTGCCGGGCCGTCGAGTCGGGGAACGGACGGAAGGTGATCTGCTCGAGGTAGGCCGGGCGCTGCCAGTAGTCCTCGTTGCGCAGGACCACGAGCCGGTCGTCGGGCACCCACTCCTGGAACACGAACGGGCCGGTGCCGATCGGGTTGCGGTTGCCGTCAGGCGAGGCGAGCATCGCCGGGGCGGCCATGTAGCCGACCTGCGAACCGGCCTCACCGACCAGCTTGGTGAGGAACGTGCCCCACGGCTGGCTCATGTTGACCTGCAGGGTGAGCTCGTCGATCACCTCCAGGCTGGAGATCAGCGACAGCTGGTCCTTGGCGACCGGGCTGGCCATCGAGGCCTCGAAGTTGATGCGGACGGCATCGGCGTTGAACGGCTCGCCGTTGTGGAAGCTCACCCCGGAGCGGACCTTGATCGTCCACACCGTCGAGTCCTCGTTCGGGGTGATCGATTCGGCGAGGTAGGGCACGACCTTGCCCGTGGCGTCGTAGGCGGCGAGCGGGTCGAAGATGGTCTTGGCCACGTTGTGGCCACCGTTCGACCACGGGTCGTTGGTCGGGTTGAAGCCGGCCGACTCGTTGTCGAGGGCGACGACGATGCTGCCGCCCGGCTGCGGCTCCGGTGCCGGAGCCGCCGTGGTCTCCGGCGCAGCAGTGGTGTCCGTGCCGCCCGTGGCGGTGTCGGGTGCGCTCGAGTCGTCGGGAGCCGCCGTGGTGGCGGGCGCGGCGCTCGAGGTGGTGACGGCCGACGGGTCGTTGCCACCGCAGGCCACGGCGACGAGTGCCGAGGCCGCGGCCAGGCCGACGAGGCGCACCAGGTGCGATCGACGCGTGCTGCTGGTCATGGTTGGTCCTCCCTGAGGATGAGCTGCGAACATTATTGCACGATGTACAAGAGATGCGCTCACCGGTCGACTTTCGAGGCGCGCAGGAACTCGCCGCCGGATTCGCTGACCGACAACCCGGTCACCCGGTGGGCCTCGTCGCGCAGCACCCTGGTCTCGAACGGGCCGGTCTGCTGGAACAGCACCCCGTCGACGTCGCAGCAGGTCTCCTGCACACCGAAGCGCAGGCCGGGCACCTGGCTGTAGAGCCGGTCCCCCTCGACCCACACCTCGATG
>DAINND010000112.1:6824-9122 GCA_036736065.1 Ilumatobacteraceae bacterium | reverse complement strand
CCTGGTGGGCCCCGACCTGGACGCCGGAAACATGCTGGCGAAGCAGCTCGCCTACATCAGCCACGGCGAGGCCGCCGGCGTCCTGCGCGGTGCGCGGGGGCCGGGGATTCTCAACTCCCGCTCGGACAGCCCGATGGCCCGCCTGGCCTCGAGCCTGCTCATCGCCGCCGTGGCCTCCGGCCAGGTGCCCGTCGCCGGCCGCACGGGTGCGCTGGTCGCGCGAGCGATGCTCGACCAGGGAGGCCTCGGTGAACGCGTCGGCCGTCAGGTGCTGCAGCAGACAGCGCTTCGCCCCGAGCTGCGCACGGTGATCGACATGGTCGACACCATCGCCACGTCGCGCCCGTCCGCAGCCGACTGAGTCAGTCCCAGTTCACGGCCTGGTCGCCGAAGCAGATACCGAGCTCGCGTGCGGTGTTGACGGTGTCGCTGTCGAGGCGCACGGTCTTCTGTCGGCTGATCGCCGCGCTGAGCGGCACGCACTCGACCACCGGCGGGTCGAGGGCGACCATCACGCCACGCTGCCCGTCGGCCAGCGCCCTGATGGCTGCGGCGCCGAAGCGCAGGCCGAGCAGACGGTCGAACGAGGTCGGTGAGCCCCCGCGCAGCAGGTGGCCGAGCACGACGACCCGCGTCTCCTTGCCGGTGAGCTCTGCGAGCTGGTCGGCGACCTTGGCGCCGATGCCGCCGAGGCGCGCCGAGCGCCCCACCTCGTGCTCGAGCACCGACATCGCCCCGTCCATCGGGGCGGCGCCCTCGGCGACGACGACGATCGAGAACGGCGAGCCCAGCCGGTCGCGTCCGAAGATGGTGTCGGCCACGAGGTCGATGTCGTAGGGCACCTCGGGGATCAGGATCGCGTGGGCGCCCGAGGCCATGCCGGCGTGCAACGCGATCCAGCCGGCATAGCGGCCCATCACCTCGACCACGAAGACCCGACCGTGCGACGAGGCGGTGGTGAACAGACGGTCGATGCACTCGGTCGCGAAGCCGACCGCGGTGTCGAAGCCGAAGGTCACGTTGGTCGACTCGAGGTCGTTGTCGATCGTCTTCGGCACGCCGACCACGCGCATCCCCGCCTCGTGCAGGTGGTTGGCGATGGTGAGCGACCCGTCACCGCCGATGGAGACGAGCGCGTCGATCCCTTCCTCGCGGAACCGCTCGAGCAGTTCGGGGGTGCGGTCGACCTCGACCCACGAGCCGTCGGCCTGCTGCACGGGGAACCGCGTCGGATTGCCGCGGTTGGTGGTGCCGAGGATCGTCCCGCCCTGGCCGAGGATGCCGCGCACCATCGGGCGGGTGATCCGCATCAGCCCGCCGCTCGGGTACTGCTCCGGGTGGAGCAGGCCGTTGAAGCCGTCGCGGATGCCGACGACGTCCCACCCTCTGTTGAGCGCAGCGACGGTGGCGGCGCGGATCACGGCGTTGAGCCCGGGCGCGTCACCGCCTCCGGTGCTCAGGGCGATCCGGCGGATCGGCCCGTCGAAGCCGGCATGTGCTGGTGTCGTCACGGCGGCGATCGTAGACGGCGGCCGTCAGACCCCCACGTCGATCACGAGGCGCATCGGCGACGTGAGCGTGAACACGTGGAACGGGCGCTTCCGGTCGAGGCCGATCGCCCAGGTGTGCTGGCCCTCCCAGTTGTCGACCTGGCGCAGCTCGAGGAGGTGGGTGACGTTCCTCGGGAAGATGCGGGTGGGGCCGTCGTAGCCCTCCTCGTCCATGTTCGGCATCCAAGCGGCGACCGAGACGAGCAATGTGGCATCCCCCTCGATCTCGACGGTCTCGTCGGACTGGCCGAGATAGACCGGGCCGTCGGTGTAGCGGACTGCCCAGCCGGGCATCCCGCCGGGGACCGGTGCGGTGCTGTCGGTGAACTCGATGACGATCCGCTCGTAGCACGGGTGCGCGCCCGTGCGGATGTCGGCGCCGACCATCGACGTCATCCGCTCCGGGAACCCGTCGCTGCGCTCGGCGAGGGCGTAGTCGCGACGGTCGCAGGCAGCGGTGGTGGGCGGGGCCGAGGTCGTGGGGACCGTGGTGGGTGCGGTCGTCGCCGGGGCACTGGTGGCCGGCCCGCTGGTGGACGGCGCGACCGTCGTCGGCGCCGTGGTGGACGGCTCGATCGTCGTGGGGCTGGTGGTCGGACCCGCGGTCGTCGCCGGCGCGGTCACCGTGGTGGCCGGCAGGGACGTGGTCGCGCCGTCGGGGGGGGGCGCCGCGGCGGGCAGCGCCCGGGAGAGGAGAGAGAGCGGCCGCCAACGGCGCAGCGGGGGGGGGGGGGGGGGGGGGGGGAGG
>DAINND010000112.1:0-6814 GCA_036736065.1 Ilumatobacteraceae bacterium | reverse complement strand
CCCCCGCTGGCGGCCCCTACTTGGGGCAGCGCTCGCATCAACCACTGGGCCCTACGGGGGGACTGGGGCTAATGGGGCGAGCGCATGGCGCCTCCTCGGTCAGGGGATCACATGGTCGCGCGGCGAGCATCATCGCCGCAGCGGGCCGATGTTCTACAGTGATTGCTTGCTCCTCCTCGAGGAGCGGAAGGGGCCAGCGACATGAGCGCACAGGACACGATCGTCTTCCTCATCGTGGTGGGGCTGCGCTTCGGCATCCCGCTGCTGATCCCGAGGTTCCCGCTGCCGGCGATCATCGCAGCGCTGGTGCTCGACGCAGCCGACCAGACGATCTTCCAGCAGTTCACCGACATCGACACCACCGAGACCGGGTCGTACCAGTCCTACGACAAAGCGCTCGACATCTACTACCTGACCATCGCCTACGTGTCGACGATGCGCAACTGGGGTGGTGGCATCGCCTTCAGCGTCGCCCGCTTCCTCTGGTACTACCGCCTCGTCGGCGTGGTGCTCTTCGAGAGCATCGGCGCCCGCTGGCTCCTGCTCGTGTTCCCCAACACCTTCGAGTACTACTTCATCGCGATCGAGGCCTACAAGCTCTCGCGCAACCACCTGAAGCTCTCGAACAAGACGATCGTCTCGATCGCCGCGGCCATCTGGGTGTTCATCAAACTTCCCCAGGAGTACTGGATCCACGTCGCCAAGCTCGACTTCACCAACTTCATGAAGCACACGGTGTTCGGCCTCGAGCCATCGGGCACCGATCCACGCAACGGCGCCGACCTCTACGACCAGGGTTGGGGGGAGGCGATCTCCAACCGACCCCTCGTCGCGATCGGGCTGGTCGTGCTGATCGTCGCCCTGCTGGCGCTGATCAGGGCGCTGCTGCGCAAGCTTCCGCCACGCGACTGGGAGCGCACCATCGACGCCGACGTCCAGGGCCGCCACCTCGGCTGGGACCCGCCTGCTGAGCGGGCCGAGCCGACCGCGGTGTTCGGCTGGCCCTTCGTCGAGAAGGTCGCCCTCACCTCGATGATCGCGATCATCTTCAGCCACGTGCTCCCCGACGTCCAGGCCACAGCGCTGCAGAGCGTCATCTCGGTCGCCGTCATCATTGCCAGCCTCACACTGCTGTCGGAGTGGCTGGCCCGCCGCGAAGTGAGCTGGCGTTCGACCGGCACGCAGTTCGTCACGATGACCGTGCTCGGGCTCGGTCTGACGGTGCTCTACTGGGCGCTGCTCGGTGGCGACGACCGTCAGCTACGCCTGGGCAACACGCTGTTCTTCGTGGTGCTGCTCACCTTGGTGATGGTGCTGTTCGACCGATACCGCCACATCGGCGTCGAGCATCAGCGGCTGCGCGGCTGGCGGCGCGAGCGGTCAGCGGCCTGACCGCGCTCGGGTCGCGGGCCGTCGTCACGTCGACGGGGCTTCGGCCCGCTGTGACGCTCGCGGGTGTCGTCACGTCCCGGCTGCTCGACGTAGCGACGCACGGTCACTCGCTTGCCGCGGATGGTCGCCTGGCGCAAGGCGTCGACCACGCGGTCGGCCTCGTGCTCGGGGACACCGACGAGGGAGTAGGTGGACGACACGAGGATCGGGCCGATCTCGGCGCCGACGAGGTCGGTCTCGTTGGCGATCGCACCAACCAAGTCGCCGGGGCGCACCTGGGCGTTCTTGCCGAGACCGATGTAGAGCCGGGCCCGTTCACCGCTGCTCGGGGGGCGTGAGCTCCGCTCGCCGCGCTCGACGCGCCCGGGTGTGGGGCGTTCGCTGCCTGCGGGCTTGGCCCGCGGGGCAGGGCGCGACGCATCGGGGATCTCGCGGTCGTCGGCGGCCTTCGGGAAGCGTGCCGCATGGAGCAGCCGCACGGCGGCCGTCGCGACCTGCTGCGGGTCGTGCTCGGCCACGAGCGCAGCGACGACCGCTGCCGCCGGGTCGGTCTCGCCCGGTGGGGTGTCGGTGAGCGCGGCGGCGAGCTCGGCGATCAGCCGCTCGCTGCGGCGGGTGTGCAGCTCGGCCACGGACGGGACGGGCTCGACGCTGATCGGCCGACGGGTCAGGCGCTCGATGTTGGCGAGCATGCGCTGCTCACGCGGCTCGGCGATCGTGATCGCCACGCCTTCGCGCCCGGCGCGGCCGACGCGGCCGATGCGGTGCACGTAGGCCTCCGGCGCCGACGGGACGTCGTAGTTGACGACGTGGGTGAGCAGGTCGAGGTCGAGGCCGCGGGCGGCCACGTCGGTGGCGATGAGCAGCTCGGCCGTGCCGTTGCGCATCCGCTGCATCACCCGGTCACGCTGCTCCTGGCCCATGCCACCGTGCAGGGCCTCGGCGCGGTAGCCGCGACGCCCGAGCAGCTCGGTGAGCTCGTCGACCTCGGTGCGGGTGCGGCAGAACACGATCGTCGCCGTGGGCGCCTCGACGTCGAGCACGCGACCGAGCGCTGCCGCCTTGTGGGCGCGCATCACGATGTGGGCGCGCTGGACGACCAGCGTCGGCGCGTCGGCGGCGCGCTCGGCACCGACCTTGACCGTCACCGGCTGATGCTGGTGGCGGGCGGCGATGCTGTTGATGCGCGGCGGCATGGTGGCCGAGAAGAGCACGGTCTGGCGGCTCGACGGCGTGGCGGTGAGCAGCTCGTCGATGTCCTCGGCGAAGCCCATGTCGAGCATCTCGTCGGCCTCGTCGAGCACGACCGTCTCGATCGAGTCGAGCGAGAGCGAGCCGCGGCGGAGATGGTCGAGCGCACGACCGGGCGTGGCCACCACGACATGGGTGCCCCGCTCGAGGGCGCCGAGCTGGCGGCCGATCGGCTGGCCGCCGTACACGGCGACGACGCGGGTGCCGAGCGATCGGCCGTAGGTGGTCATCGCCTCGGCCACCTGCTTCGCGAGCTCGCGGGTCGTGACGAGGACGAGCGCGACGGGCGCGCCCGCCGGGCGGGCGTCGAGGCGGTGCAGCACGGGCAGGGCGAACGCAGCGGTCTTGCCGGTGCCGGTGGCTGCCTGGCCGAGCACGTCGCGGCCGGCGAGCACCGCCGGGATCGCTTCGCGTTGGATGGGGGTCGGCTCTTCGTAGCCGAGGGAGGTGAGCGTCTGGAGCAGTTCGGCCCGCAGCCCGAGCGCAGCAAAGCCCCCGGTGTCCTCAGCGATGCCGCCCAGCTCATCGCCGAGTTCAGAATTCATGGCCGTCCCACGCTACCGGGGCTTCAGCGCATCCCGGCCAGGCGCAGACGGCTCTCGAAGTCCTCGTGGTTGAGGTACGCGCCGCACAGCCGGCGCAGACCGGTGTAGGCGGTGCGGCCGTGGAGGACACGCCAGTTGTCGAACAGCATCGCCTCGCCCGGCGCCAGCACATGGCGCCACTGGAGGCGCTCGTCGTTGGCCAGCAGGTCGAAGGCACGCAGAGCGTCGTAGACCGCGACGGTCTCATCCGGGGGGAGCAGGAACGGCGCCCGGTCGGCGTTGTTGAACGACACCTGCACCAGCTCGCCGGCGTGGTCGTGGCGCAGCACCGGGCGCGCCGCCATGAGGTGGGAGCCGTCGCCGATGTACTGCCCCGGAATGGGAACCGTGGACAGGGTGTGGAAGTGCTGGGGCGCGTGCTCGCGCAGCTCGGCGGCGATGCGCAGGCCGTCGACCATCGTCGATTCGCCACCCGTGCCGTCGAAGTGCAGGCAGTGGAGCAGCTGCAGGCCCGGAGCGTCGTGGGAGTAGGTGCCGTCGGTGTGCGGGCGCAGCTCGAGGTTGGTGTAGGCCGTGTCGGCCTTGCTCAGGTCGGCGGTGAACTCCCAGAACCCGCCGAAGATGGTCTCGCGCACGTAGCTCACCCGGCGCACCAGCGCCTCGGTGGCCTCGGCCGTCGCCGGCGTTCCCGTGGCCAGCGCGAAGCCGTAGGTGGCGACCTGGGTGAGCCAGGTGAGCAGGCCCTCGTCGGTCCCCATGATGTCGTCGAAGGGTGTCGACGGCGTCGGCGTGATGGTGCTCGCGTCCCAGAGCACTCGCGGGGCCGACACCCGTGCTGCCGGTCGCCGCGGGGCCCGGAACTCGGCCAGGAACCGGACGGGCAACAGTGACGGCGGCTCGTCGGCGTCCCACAGCACCTCGAGGTCGTCGCCACGAACCTCGACCGAGCGGGCCCGCAGGTGCGGATCGACGCTCGCGGTGTAGAGCTGCCGCTGCTGCGTGACCGGGTGCAAGGTGGCCGGGTCGTGCGCGTGGGCGCGCACCCAGATCCAGGGGTAGGTGCTGGTCCGGGCGTCGTCCCAGACGACCTCGAGATGTGCCGGTGTGACCGAAACGGCGCGGATCGACGTCATGGCTCCACTCTACGCGGACACCCCTGGTGGGGGTACCGTGCGCACATGAGCGACTCCACTGCACCAGGTGCTGCCTCGGCCGGCGACGTCGAGAGCGTCGAGCGGGTCATCCCTGCTCCGGCGGCGACGATCTTCGCCGTCATCGCCGATCCGTCCCGCCACCAGGAGATCGACGGCTCCGGCACGGTCCGTGAGGCCGCTGGTGGCTCTCAGCAGGTGACGCTCGGGTCGACGTTCGGCATGTCGATGAAGCTGGGCATCCCCTACTCGATGGAGAACGAGGTCATCGAGTTCGAACAGGACCGGCGCATCGCCTGGCAGACCCGACCCTCGATCAAGTTCATGCGCCGTTTCGTCGGCGGGCGCATCTGGCGCTACGAGCTCGAGCCGGTCGAGGGTGGAACCCTCGTGCGCGAGAGCTGGGACATCAGCCAGGAGCGGGTGAAGAAGGCGGTCCAGCCGATGCGGGCCCGCACCCGCGAGGCGATGGCCAAGACGCTCGAGCGCCTCGAGCAGGTCGTCACCTCCTGACGGGACGACCTCTCACCAGATCCGGCAGGTCGACGGCACGGGGAGGATCGGCAACGGGTCGAACGGAACGCCCCGCGCCCCACCCCGACGGATCTCGAAGTGGAGGTGGAAGTTGCCGGGGCCCGGGTTCCCGGTGTCGCCCACATAGCCGATCACGTCACCGGCTCGCACGACCCCACCGAGCTGCAGACCGGGGGCGAAGGCCGACAGGTGCCCGTAGAAGTAGTAGTCCCCGTCGACCCCGGTGATGCCCCATGCGTTGCCCGACAGCCTGGCGTCGGGGTTGCCGGCGATCACCTTCCGGGTGAGCAGCCCGTCCATCGCCGCGAACACCGCCTGGCCCTGGTTGGTGAGGATGTCGACGCCGGCGTGGCGACGGCCACCGCTGCGCGGGTCCCCGAAGTTGTCGAGCACGGAGCACCTCGGCACCGGGTCGACCGGGAAGACCATCGTGTAGGTCGGGCGCGTGCGATCGGCGGTCCCTGACGCGAGGGCGCCGTCGTTCACCGCGGTGAGCGCCGCCTCGTCGGCGGCGACACTCGGGCCGGTCTCGAGCAGGGCTGCCGGTGCGGTGGCCGCGGTGAGGACGGCCGCGACGACGATGCTCCGTCGACGACGACGAGGCCCGCGCGCACGCGTCGTGCTGCTGGTCGCAGGGTGCGGGCTGGTGGCGGCGGAAGGTTCCATGGGCACTGCGCAGAGGGACGCGAACGACGGCCGCCCGGGCGTCGAGCGTAGCCAGGTCGGCGGTGATCGGCGCACACGGGGGTTCTCACCCGGCTCTAACCTCCAGCCGATAGACCACTCACCAACGGGGCGCACGATGTGCTCACCAACACACCGACCCCCTTTGGAGGACATGTCATGAAGCAGAAGAAGATCGTCATCGCCGGCCTGGTCGCCGGGCTGGTCGCCGGCGGAGGAGCCGGTCTCGTGCTGACCAGCGGTGGCTTCGCCGGCGCCAGCTCGGCGCTGCCGGCAGCGGTCGTCGTCGACGATGGCGACACCGGCCGCGACGCCGAGCGCGGCGCCCGCCTGGCCGAGGTGCTCCAGCCGCTCGTCGCCGACCGCACCCTCACCCAGGACCAGCTCGACGCGGTGGTCGAGACGCTGGTCGCCAGCGCGCCCGGCCGTGACGGCCGCGGTGGCGGCCGCGACGGTGACCACGGCGACCGCGGTGGCCGCGGCCGCCACGGCCTCGAGGCAGCGGCCACTGCGCTCGGGCTCAGCCCCGCCGAGCGCGGAGCCTAGCTCCGCAGCGGCGCCACCATCGCCGATGTCGCCACGGAGCGGGGCGTGGAGGTCCAGGCCGTGATCAATGCGATGGTCGCCGAGCTCGAGGTGCACCTGGCCGAGCACGTCGCCGACGGCACCCTCACCCAGGAGGAGGCCGACGCCAAGCTCGCCAGGGCCACGGAGAAGATCACCGACCTCGTCAACAACGGTCGTCCCGGCCGTGGTGGCGAGACGTCCCCCGCCGACCCGGCGGCCTGACCCCCACGGCATCGGGACGGTCGGAGCGGGTGGTGGCGGTGGCAGCGGACAAGGTGCTCGTGGTCGACGACGACCGAGCGATCCGCGAGTCGCTCGCCAGGGCGCTCGAGCTCGAGGGGTACGACGTCCGCCTCGCCCCCGACGGCGCAGCAGCGCTGACCGCCATCCGCGACGACCGTCCCGACGTCGCCGTCGTCGACCTGATGCTGCCCAACGTCGATGGCCTCACCGTGTGCCGGGTGCTGCGCGCCGCGCGCGACCGGCTGCCGATCCTGATGCTCACCGCCCGCACCGCGACCGCCTACCGGGTGGCCGGCCTCGATGCGGGCGCCGACGACTACCTGCCCAAGCCGTTCGACCTCGGCGAGCTGCTCGCCCGTCTCCGGGCCCTGCTGCGGCGAAGCCGACCCGATGCCCTCCTCGCCCCGGCGACCGCGCCCGTGCTGCAGGTGGCCGACCTGCGCATCG
>DAINND010000111.1:0-9198 GCA_036736065.1 Ilumatobacteraceae bacterium | reverse complement strand
GCCACTGGTGCGGCCGGGCACGTGTCGAGTTGGGGCCGCAGGGGGGACCAAGGTCGACACGCGCCACTGGTGCGGCCGGGCACGTGTCGAGTTGGGGCCGCAGGGGGGACCAAGGTCGACACGCGCCACTGGTGCGGCCGGGCACGTGTCGAGTTGGGGCCGCAGGGGGGACCAAGGTCTACAGGCACGGACCGCTCGGCGTCGGTACGGTGCGCCCATCGGTCCGGTGACGTCCGCTCCCGAACCGGCAGATGCGGCCACGGTGCCGTTCTGGGCGGTCGACGACGAGGTGCTGCTGGCCCGCGTCGCGAGCGGCGGCGAGGGGCTCTCCACGGCTGAGGCGCTGCGTCGGCTGGCCGAGGCGCCCCCACCCCTCGGGCGCCGTCGATCGAGCGACCTCGAGCTCGTGGTGCGCCAGTTCCGCAGCCCGATCCTCGGCCTGCTCGTCGTGGCCGCAGCGCTGTCGGCCGCGCTCGGGGACGTCACCGAGTCGGTCATCATCGTGGCGATCGTGGTGGCCAGCGCGGTGCTCGGCTTCGTGCAAGAGCGTGGCGCAGTGCACGCGGTCCACGCCTTGCTCACCTCGGTCGAGGTGCGCTGCCTCGTGGTGCGCGGCGGCGTGCCGGTGCGCGTCGCGCTCGATCAGGTGGTGGCCGGCGATGTGGTCGAGCTCGCGGCCGGCGACGTGGTGCCCGGTGACGCCCGGGTGCTCGCCGCGAACGAGCTGCTCGTCGACGAGTCGGCGCTCACCGGCGAGGCCTACCCGCGGCGCAAGCATCCGGGCGTCGTGGCCGCCGGCGCCGGGCGCGCCGAGCGGTCGAACTGCGTCCACCTCGGCACGCACGTGGCCAGCGGCGCCGGGCGAGCCGTGGTGGTGGCCACCGGATCGGCGACCGAGCTCGGTCAGGTCTCCAAGCATCTCGCCACCCGCCACGTGCCGACGTCGTTCGAGCGGGGCACCACGGCGTTCGGCCTGTTGCTGCTGCGGGCCACGGCCGTGCTGGTGGTGGCGCTGTTCGCGGTCGAGTTGGCGCTCGACCGCCCGGTCATCGAGGCGTTGCTCTTCGCCCTGGCCCTCGCCGTGGGCCTGACGCCGCAGATGCTGCCGGCCATCGTCACCCTCAGCCTGTCGCGCGGCGCTGCGGCGATGGCCCACAAGCAGGTGATCGTCAGGCGGCTCGACGCGATCGAGGACATCGGTGGCCTCGACGTGCTGTGCACCGACAAGACCGGCACGCTCACCACCGGTGCCGTCGGCCTCGACGGCGCACTCGGTGTCGACGGGCGCCCGAGCGTCGAAGTGGGTCGTCTCGCCTGGTGGAACGCGCATCATCAACGCGGCTTCCGCAACCCCATCGACGATGCCGTGCTCGCCACGGTGGGCCCACCGGATGCGGAGGGGACCTGCCTCGGCGAGGTGCCCTACGACTTCACCCGCAAGCGCCTGTCGGTGGCCGTCGAGCTCGGCGACCGGCGGCTGCTCGTCACCAAGGGCGCGTTCGAGCAGGTGCTGGCCTGCTGCACGACGGTGGGCCGGGCCGATCGCGCCGTGGCGGAGCAGGGTGCGCGCGCCGTGTTCGCCGAGTTGTCGTCGCGTGGCCTGCGCGTGCTCGGCGTGGCGGTGCGCGGCCTCGACGACAGCGAGCTGCCGCTCGGGCCCGACGACGAGGTCGGTGCCGATCTCGTCGGCTTCCTCACGTTCTCGGACCCGCCGAAGCCGGGCGCTCGCGACGCGATCGACCGGCTGCGCCACCTCGACGTGTCGGTGCGGCTGGTGACCGGCGACAACCGCCTGGCCGCAGCGCACATCGCCGCGGCGATGGGCCTGTGCGCCGACACGATGCTCACCGGCGCCGACCTGGCCGGGCTCGACGACGCTGCGCTGGCCGAGCGGACGTCCACCACCGAGGTCAACGCCGAGGTCTCTCCGCTCGACAAGGAGCGCATCGTGCGTGCCCTGTCGACAGCAGGTCACACGGTCGGCTTCCTCGGCGACGGCATCAACGACACGCCGGCGTTGCACGTGGCCGATGTGGGCATCTCGGTCGACACCGCCGTCGACGTGGCCCGACAGCCCGCCGATCTGGTGCTGCTCGCCAAGGACCTCGGCGTGCTGCGCGACGGCATCGTCGCCGGTCGCAGCGTGCTCGCCAACACGCTCAAGTACGTCCACGTCACGACGAGCGCCAACTTCGGCAACATGCTGTCGATGGCCGCCACGGCTGCGTTCCTGCCGTTCCTGCCGCTGCTGCCGATGCAGATCCTGCTGCTCAACTTCCTGTCCGACATCCCCGCCACCACCGTGTCGACCGATCGCGTCGCCCCCGAGCAGCTCGGCCGGCCGAGCCGGTGGGACGTACGCCTCCTGCGCCCCTTCATGATCGAGTTCGGTCTGGTGGGCACCGTGTTCGCCCTGCTCACCATCGCGGTGCTGCGCTGGGGGTTCGACGCCGGGCCCGAGCTGTTCCGCACGGGCTGGTTCATCGAGTCGACGGCCACCGAGCTCGCAGCGCTCCTGGTGCTGCGCACCCGACGGCCGTTCGTGAGCAGCCGCCCGGGCACCGCGCTCGCGGCCACGTCGCTGGCCGTGCTCGTGACCGTGGTGGTGCTGCCCTTCTCGCCTCTCGCCTCGGCCCTCGGGCTCACGGCGCCGTCGTCGGCGCTCCTGGCGGCATTGGCCGCCCTGACGGCCGGCTACGTGCTCGCCACGGAGTGGTGCAAGCACCGCCTGCCCACGCTGCTCGGTGGTGGGGCCACGGTCGGCGCGGGCTGACCCCCGCACGACGGCGGCGCGCTACGGTCTGCGCCGTGCGGAGGGCTGTGGAGACACTCGTGCGCGCACCGGGCTGGGTCCGTCGAGCGGTCACCTCCCTCATCGTGCTCGTCGTCGTGGTGGTCGGCCTGGTGGCGCTGCCGGTCTGGCTGCTCATCGCTGCCTTCGTGTCGCGCTTCGTGCCCGGTCGTTGGCGAGCACTGCGGCTGCTCTGGTTCAGCGTGGTCTACGCGCTGCTCGATGCGGTCACGACGCTCGCCGCGGCCGGCATGTGGCTCGCCGCCGGCGCTGGGCGCCAGGTCGGCACCCCGGTCTGGCAGGTCCGGCATCGGCGCCTGCTCGGCTGGTTCCTCCGTCGCGTGGTGGGCAGTGCCCGGTTCACCTTCGCCCCGGGCCTGCGTGTGGAGGGCGGCGCGCGCCGCTCGGTGAGCGGTCTCGACCCGGAGCACCCCGTGCTGCTCGTGGCCCGCGACGTCGAGCTCGGCGAGACGATCAGCCTGCTCGACGCGGCGTGCAATGGTCCGCTGCGACGCATCGTCCACCCCGTCGTCGGCGAACGGGTGCGGCTGCTGCCGGCGCTCGACCTGCTGCTCGGCCGGCTCGGTGCCGTCACCGTCCCGACGGCAGTCGCGCCGTCGCCGTCGACGGTGACCGCCGTGCAGCGGCTGGTGGCCGCAGCCGACGGCGACGACGTGGTGCTGCTCGCTCTCCCCGAGGGTGCGCTCGGTCTGGTCGAGCCCGCGCTCGACGCCGGTCCGACGGCCACGGTGGTGCTCGTCGGACGTGCGGGGGTGGAGGGGTTCGACTCCGTCCGCGGCGTGTGGCAGCAGGCCGCCACGGGTCAAGAGACCCTGTTGCGGCTGTGGCAGCACCCGGCCACCGCCGTCCCGGCCGCGGGCCTCCGCAGCACGTGGCTGGCAGACCGTTGGAGCGACGTCGACGCCTGGGAGCGCCGTGCCGACGACGAGCTCGTCGCGGCGCGTGCGGCTGCCGACGCCGCGGCTGCCCACGAGCGCCGCGCCGAGGTGATGGCTCTCGGCGCTCGCCTGCGCACCCCACCACTGCTCGGCGCGCTCATCGGCGCACTCCTGCTCTGGTGGGCCTCGCTGCGCCCGTCGCTGCTGCCGCGGTCGTGGATGATCCAGGGGCTGGTGAGCGCGATCTGCGCAGCCATCGGGTTCGGCCTCGGCAGCATGGTGCACCGCCTGGTGCGCCGTGCGCTCCGGCTGCGGCGCACGGCGGTCCCCCCGCTCTGGCGCGACATGGCGCTCCTGGTGGTGCTGCTCGCCGGCGTGCTCGCGCTCCTCGTTGGGCCGTGGCGGTGGTTGCGCTGGCAGCGCGAGCAGCGCGAGTTGGTCGCCATGCCCGAGCTGGCCACCTCTGCGGTCCTGCCGATGCTGCTCACCACCGTCGCTGTGCTGGCCCTGCTGCTGGTGATCGGCCGCACCGTGGCCCACCTCCTGGTCCGCCTCGACCGCGCGGCGGCGAGGCGCCTGCCGCTCGACTGGGCGCGCTGGGTGCTCACCGCGGCCGTCGCCGTCGCAGCGCTCGTGGGCGCGGGGCTCGCGGCGCGAGCGTTCGCCGGATGGGCAGATCAGAACTTCGGGTCGTTCGACGACACCGTGCGCGAGGGGATCGCGCTGCCTGCCACCCCGAACGTGTCCGGTGGGCCGGGATCGCTGGTGCTCTGGAGCGAGCTGGGGTACGAGGGGCGCAACTTCGTGTCGGGAGCTCCCGACGCCGGTTCCCTCGCCGCGTTCGCCGCTGGCGCGCCGGTGGGGCCGCTCCGCGTGTACGGCGGGCTCAAGTCGGCCCCGCCGGTCGACGGGGGCGGCGCCCAGGCCGTCGAGGAGCTGCGCCGCACCAAGGCGTTCGAGCGTGAGGTGCTCGTGGTGGGCACCCCGACCGGCACCGGCTGGGTCGACCCCGACGCGGCGCGCACGATCGAGCACATGTACGGCGGTGACACGGCGATCGTCGCCGTCCAGTACTCGTACCTGCCGAGCTGGATCGCCTTCCTGCTCGACACGACGAGCCCGCCCGAGCTCGGTCGAGCGCTGTTCGACGCGGTGCACGAGGCGTGGGCCGCCCTGCCCGCCGACCGGCGGCCGAAGTTGGTCGCCTTCGGCGAGAGCCTCGGGTCGTTCGGTGGTGAAGCGGCCTTCGCCGGCGACACGCTCGCCGAGTCGATCGAGGCGATCACCGGCCAGGTCGATGCTGCGCTGTTCACCGGACCGACGAGGGACAACCCGATCTTCGGCGCAGCCGTCGACGAGCGCGACCCTGGCAGCCCGTCGTGGCAGCCGACCGTCGCTGCCGAACCGCACCTGCGGATCACCAACCGCATCGCCGACATCGTCGCTGTCGGCGCCGACGAGGCGTGGCAGCGGCCGCGGGTGCTCTACGTGCACCACCCGTCGGACGCCATCGGCACGTGGGCGCCGTCGAACCTGTGGAGCGATCCGGGCTGGTCGGCCGACCCACCTCCCTACGACCTGCCCCGTGCCGCCACGTGGGTGCCGATCGTCAGCTTCACCCAGGAAGCGTTCGACCTGATGGCCGGCTTCTCCGCGTCACCTGGCTACGGCCACGACTACCGCACCGACTTCGTCCATGCCTGGGCCGCGATCCTGCCGCCTGGCGGCTGGACCGACGCCGACTCGCAGCGCCTGCTCGAGCACCTCGGGCTCTGAGTGATGGCCGCCCCGCCGCTGTCGGCCCGCGCCGCGCTGGCGTTCACGGTCGTGCTGCTCGCCACCTACAACGTGGTGCGCAGCACGATGCTGCCCGATGGTGTCCACCTGCTCGCGAACATGGCGATGGCCGGCGTGATCGTGGCGATCGGGCGTGCTGCGGGGCTCGGGTGCGAGGAGCTGCGCCTCATCCGCGACCGAGCGCTCCCCGGCCTACGCCTCGGTGCGATCGCGCTGGTGGTGGTGGCGGCAGTCGTCACGCTGGCCGCGCTCGTCGCCGATCCGGTCGATCTGGCCGGCAGCATGGTCGAGCTGTCCGCCGGGGACATGTGGTGGCGGGTGCTCGTCGCCATCCCGCTCGGCACGGTGCTGTTCGAGGAGCTGGCCTTCCGCGGTGTGCTCGCGGCGCTGCTCGTGCGGCTGCTCGGGGCCCGTCGCGCACTGTGGTGCGCAGCCGCGCTGTTCGGGCTCTGGCACATCGCCCCGGCGCTGTCCGACGACCGCGGCGCGGGGTGGAGCGCAGTGGTCGGCACCGTCATCGGGACCGCCGTGGCGGGTGCGGTGTTCGAGTGGCTGGCCCGCCGCAGTCGCAGCCTGCTCGCGCCGATGGTCGCCCACTGGGCCACGAACGGCCTGTCGCTGCTGATCGTCTGGACGATCGCACAGCGCTGAAATCCCTGCCGTTCCAGGCCTCCGCTCGCCTAGCGTGTGAGGCCGTGGCCACCCCCCGCCGTCTCCCCGTGCTGCTCCTGCAGGCATCGAACATCGCCTCCGGCGTGGGCAACGCCGCGGTCATGGTGGCGATCCCGTGGCTGGTGCTCGAGGTCACCGACTCCCCCTCGGCGGCCGGTCTGGTCGTCGCGATCGCCGCCGTGCCCGGCCTCGTGGCCGCCCCGCTCGCCGGCTGGATGGTCGACCACTTCGGCCGTCGACGGGTGAGCGTGGTCGCCGACCTGCTGTCGGCGCTGTCGGTCGCCGGGTTCCCGCTGGCGGCTTCGATGACCGAGCTCGGCCTCGGCGTCCTCATCGCCCTGGCCGTGCTCGGCGCGGTGTTCGACCCTGCCGGCAACACGGCGCGCCGCGCCGCGATCCCCGGTGTGGCTGCCGCGGCCGGTGTGGGGCCGGAGCGGCTCAACGGCATCCACGAGGGCTGCTTCGCTGCAGGCTGGACGCTCGGCCCGCTCGTCGGCACGGCGCTCATCGCCGCCGTCGGGGCGACCGCCTCGTTCTGGCTGCCGTTCGGGCTGTTCGTGTTCGCCGCGCTGTGCATGGCCCTGCTCGGCAAGGCCGCCGAGGCGCCCGGCGAGGTGTCCGAGCGGTCGACCGCGACCGCCGGGTGGCGTGGGATGTTCGCCGGCATCGAAGTGCTGCGCGACGACCGTCTGCTGCGCGCCCTCACCGTGTCCATCGTGATCCTCGCGGCCATCTACCTGCCGACGGAGGCGGTCCTGCTGCCGACGCACTACGAGGACCTCGGCCGACCGGGCTCGCTCGGCATCGTCATCGCCTTCCTCGCCGGCGGCTCGACCATCGGCGCGTTCGCCTACGGCTGGTTGCGCACCCGTCTGAGCAAGCGTCGCATCTACCAGATGGCGATGGTCGGCACGAGCGTGGCCATCTGGCCGATGGCGATGCTGCCGCCGCTCATCCCCATGGCGATCGCCAGCTTCGTGCTCGGCCTGGCATGGGGCCCGTACAACCCGCTGATGAACACCCTCGTGCAGGAGCGTGTGCCCGCCGACCAGCAGGGCCGTGTCTACGGCGTGCAGGCAGCGCTCTTCTCGTCGGCGCCACCCATCGCCATCCTGGTGGTGGGGTTGGTCGTCGACTGGCTGGGGGTGCGCACCACCTACCTGGTGGTCGCCGGCCTGCTCACGGCGTGGACCGTCGTGATCCTGCGCGACCCGGCCATCGCCGAGATCGACCGGCCGGTCGAGCGACCGGCGGACGACGTGGACGATCAGATCGGCCAGCCGGCCTAGCGACCTGCAGCGGCTGCGACACCGGCGCAGCCAGCACTCAGCGCGGCTCGCTCACCCGCTCGAGCACGACGCGGATGCCGCCCATGTCCGGGCGGGTCCAGACCATGTGCCCGTCCTCGTCGAGGTGGCGGCGCACCTCGATGCCCGGCAGGCCGACGGGTCGCAGGACGAACGCACCGTCTTCATAGCTGGCGACCACGTGGATCGGCGTGGTGTAGTCGAACGCCGACACATCGTGGACGCCATGCTCCTCGGTGCCGTCGGCACGCGCGTCGGCGATGGTGCCGCCACCGCAGTCGACGATGCGATCGCCGCACTGCTCGATGCGCTCGGTGTACGACAGCAGCCGGTCGTCGGCCGCCACCGGCTCGCCGCCGCGGGTCGCGCTGATCGCCCGCCAGATGCCGCGCAGGTCCGGAGCGCCGCTCACCAGCGGCTCGGTGCAGTCGGCGAGCACGAGCGGAGGGAACGTCGAGCCGTACCCGCCGGGGGGCGTGTGGGCCACAGGGATCTCGTCGGCGGTCGCCATGCGGGCCAACCGTAGTGAGCATTCGGCGGCAGCGACAGGGGCGGCGACGGCGATGAAGCCGGTCGCACGGTGTGGTAGGACCATCCGATGCTCTGGGTGCTCACCGGCGTTGCGGCGCTGATCTCGCTCGCCGACGGCATCTCGACGTGGATGGGCCTGTCTCGCTACCCGGACCAGGTCGTCGAGACGAACCCCGTCGCGGCGTGGATCTACTCGCGGGTCCCGCCGGTGGTGTTCGTCCTGTCGGTCGCGGCGCTGTCCGCCGCCCTCTCGTTGTTGATCGGCGTCGTGTCCCGATGGGTGGGGGTCGGGTCGGTCGGGCAGGTGGTGTACGCGCTCGGCATCTCCGCCGCCGTGGTGAACAACGTGCGCAACCTGGGGCGCCTGCGGCGCTGGAGCGGGTGACGGGATCCGTCGCTGCGCTCCTCCCGATTCGTGGGACCCGCTGGGGCGCCTGCGGCGCTGGAGCGGGTGACGGTGTTGTGTCTCACGACATAGGCAAGGGATGTCGCGCGTCATAGGCAAGGGTCGGCCGGGTGTCGAAAGCCCGTCTGGTCATCACAGCTGTTGTTGTCGAGGGTCGCTCCCAGGCGCAGGTCGCCCGTGACTACGGGTTGTCGCAGGCCTGGGTGAGCCGGCTCGTTGCCCGCTACCGCGCCGAGGGCGACTCTGCGTACGAGCCGCGGTCGCGCCGGCCCCACACCCGACCGGACGCCACCCCGCCAGACACCGCAGCGCTCGTCACCCAGCTACGCCTCGACCTCGTGTCAGCCGGGCTCGACGCCGGCGCGGACACCATCGCTTGGCACCTCCAACACCATCACCAGACCCAGCTCTCACGGGCGACGATCTACCGCATCCTCCGCCGCGCCGACCTGATCGCACCCGAACCCGCGAAGCGACCCAAGGCCTCCTACATCCGCTTCCAAGCCGAACAACCCAACGAGACCTGGCAAGCCGACTTCACCCACCACCGCCTCGCCGACGGCACCGACATCGAGATCCTCACCTGGCTCGACGACCACTCCCGCTACGCACTATCGGTCACCGCCCACCGCCCCGTCACCGGCCCCGCCGTCGTCACCACCTTCAGAACCTGCATCGACCGGCACGGAACACCGTTCTCCACCCTCACCGACAACGGCATGGTCTTCACCGCACGCTTCGCCCAAGGCGGCAAGACATCACGCAACGGCCTCGAGAAAGAACTCCAACACCTCG
>DAINND010000110.1:0-9251 GCA_036736065.1 Ilumatobacteraceae bacterium | reverse complement strand
CGACACCGTTGCCGAGCAGTGGGCTACCGGTCCCGGCAGCGTCGCCGATGACGAGGAACGTGGGCCCCGCCTTCGGTTCGACCGATCCGCCCACGGCCAGCCTTCCGGCGGCCGGCGTCGACTGAGGGTGGCGCGGATCGAGGCCCCAGCGGTCGGCCACCTGAGTCGCCCACGCGTCGAGCAGGCGCGCCGTGTTGACGGCGCGGACGTCTGCCACCGCGGAGCCGATCACCGACACGCCGACGTTGACCGTGCCGTCGCCGAGAGGGACCACCCAGCCGAACCCGGGCACGCTCTCGCGACCTTGCCCGCCGAGGCCGATGCCCAGGCCGAGCTCGTGCCGGTGGGTGTCGTGGCCGTCGGCCTCCCAATAGGCGCGCAGCGCCGTGCCGTGCGGCCAGGTGCGCGCCCGTGACGTGCCGAGGGCGCGGCCGAAGGTGCTGTTGGCCCCGTCGGCGACGACGAGGTAGCTCGATCGGAGCGTCACCTCCTGGCCGAGCGCCGTGCGCACGACCGCGCCGCGCACGAGGCCGCGCTCGACGACCGGCTCGATCGCCTCGTGCCCTTCGAGCAGTTCGGCGCCCGCCGCCACCGCGTGGCGCGCCAGGCGCTCGTCGAGGCCTTCGCGCCTGACGGCACGGCCGACGGCCGGCGCACCCGGCGTCGACGCCCAGTCGATGGTGCGTCGGCGGTCACCGTCGGTCAACGCCACGCCGTCGATCCGGTGGGCGTCGTCGAGGTCGATGCCGAGCTCGGTGATCGCCCGGACGGCCGACGGCGTGAGCGAGTCGCCACAGGCCTTCGGTCGTGGGAACGGTCGCCGCTCGACGACGACGACGCGGTGCCCGCGCTCCGCGAGGCGGCGCGCCGCAGCGCTCCCTGCCGGACCGGCGCCGACGACGAGGACGTCGACGTCGACGGTCATCGCACCGACGCCCTCGGACAGGGCCGCCGGCTTCGGCTGTGGGCGATCAGTTGCCTCCGGCGGGGCTGCCCTCGCGCGGCGCCTCGCCGACGCCGATCGAGCCGTCGACCATCTCCTCGGAGTTGGCGAAGGTGATCGAGCCGTCCTCGAGGCCGAGCCAGGCCGGGGCCTCGGGGCTGCACCAGGTCTCGTACTCCGCCGCGTACTCGCCGGCCGGGTCGGCGCCGCCGAGCGTGTAGCGCTCGTGGCAGACGACGCCGAGGATCTGCGCCTCGGTGAGCGCCCCGCCCGTGGTGGGGCCGAAGTTGGGCATGATGCCGAGGCCGCCGGTCACGTGCGCCCCACCCTCGCGGTCGGGGTTGCCGTACACCGACACGCCGGCGGTCTGGTAGTTCTGCGTGCCGTAGTAGACGTAGCGGAGCTGGTCTTCGATGTTGGGGAAGGTCTTGAGCACCTCGCCGCCCGCGAAGGCGTAGCCGACGCCGCCCTGACCGGCAGTGCCGTGGCAGCCGGAGCACTGGCCGACGTACAGCTGCGCCCCCACACCGAGCGGCCCTTCGACCTTCTGCTCCTTCGGCGTGAGGCCGCGGGCGTACATGAACATCCAGATCGGGAGCAGGCTCAGCGTGGCCATCGCCCAGTAGGGGATCTTCTTGCGGCTCTTGGCCGCCGCGACGTAGGGCGGATCCGGCTTGGGCGGGGGAGGTGCAGCAGGAGCGGCCTTCGCCGGAGCGGCCTTGGCGGCGGCGGCGGGGGCAGCGGACTCGGCGACGGCCGGGGCGTTCGACGCAGCAGCGGGGGCTGCGGCGTCGGCGGCGGCGGGCTCGCCGGTCGCTTTGGCCTTGGCGGCCTGGCTGCGCTTCAGGAGATGCTCGGGGATCTCGGTCACAGCACGCCACGATAGACGGACGCGCGCTCGGAACGGGAATCTGCCGCTGCACTCTTCGCGTCGCAGCCCGCTGTGCCGACACAGGTCACGGAAAGCACGAATGCACAACACCGTGCTCCACTGGTCAGGGCGTGGTAGACCGTGAGATGTACCGGAACAGGTGCACCAGCCGACGTCCCGCCGGGCCGTGGACTGGTGTCACCCCCCCGTGCCGTGACTAGTGTTCGTGCAGCGTTTCACGATGTCGCGAGAAGAAGGAGACGCCCCTCGTGCAGCTTGCTATCGATCTTCTGGAACTGCCCGGCATGAACCAGGCGTTCCTTTTCTCGTTCTTCCTCTCCACCGGCATGGCCCTGCTCGCGATCCCGTACGCGAAGCGCCGGCCGGTGGGCACGCCCGTGTCGTGGGGCGAGGCGATGCGCGGCTCGATGTACGTGTTCGGCGTGATGTTCATCGCCTTCGGCATCGTGCCCCACCAGTGGATCGACCACGCCGACAAGGACCTCAAGTGGGACAAGGCGAAGCACCTCCACGGCCCGGGCGGCATCTTCAAGCCCCAGGCCGACGGCGGGTGGTTCCCGATGACCCTGCAGTACGAGGCCGTCCGCGACGTCA
Organism: Ilumatobacteraceae bacterium; assembly: GCA_036736065.1. Classification (GTDB taxonomy): domain Bacteria; phylum Actinomycetota; class Acidimicrobiia; order Acidimicrobiales; family Ilumatobacteraceae; genus VFMC01. The sequence continues at coordinate 6,822 of DAINND010000110.1, read as the reverse complement.
TCGTCGTGCTCATCCACGTGTGGTACTTCGGCCTCATGCTGTTCCTGTGGAGCTTCTGGCAGAAGCGCGGCGCGAAGAAGTCGACCGAGCTCGCCACCTCCTCCTACGGCCGCCCGCTGGTGAGGAAGGGCTGAGCCGATGGCGCGCACCGATGCCAACCCGCCGATGATGCCCTTCACCGACCAGTACCAACTGGTCGAGGTCGACGCCGACTACCTCTCGAAGGCCGTCAAGCCGAAGCAGTTCATCCACATCGACCAGACCGAGTGCATCATGTGCGAGGGCTGCGTCGACATCTGCCCGTGGAAGTGCATCCACATGGTGAACCCCTCGGCCATCGTCGAGGCCACCGGCACCGAGCAGCCCGGCAAGGACCCGAACGACAACGTCGTGTTCATCATCGACGATGACATCTGCACCCGCTGCGCCCTGTGCGTCGACCGCTGCCCCACCGGGGTGATCATCCTCGGCAAGGTCGGGGCACCGTCGAGCACCGGTGACTCCCACACCCGCACCAACAACCACGGCTACGCCTACGGCATGCGCTTCTGACAAGGACCCCGAGACCAATGGCCAAGATCATCGACGAATCTCCCCGCCCGACGGCGAAGGACCGCGCCAACAAGTTGGTGTCCGACGTCCAGGGCAGCCAGGTGTGGAACAGCATCTTCCGGCCCGGCTCGATCTTCCGCAAGGGCTACACCGACAGCCCGCGCAACCGCAGCTACGTCATCATGAACTCGGTGCTCTACCACCTGCACCCGGTGAAGGTGAAGCGCCACGCGGTGAAGGTCAGCTACACCCTGTGCCTCGGCGGCCTGAGCTTCTTCCTGTTCATCCTGCTCACCGTCACCGGCATCTTCCTGATGTTCTTCTACCGTCCGGAGGCCACGCAGGCCTGGAACGACATCTCGAACCTGCAGACCTCGGTCACCTTCGGATTGTTGGTCCGCAACATGCACCGATGGGGGGCGCACCTGATGGTGCTCAGCGTGTTCCTCCACATGGCGCGCGTCTTCTACCACGGTGCCTACAAGGCGCCGCGTGAGTTCAACTGGGTGATCGGCGTCATCCTGCTCACCCTCACCCTGCTGCTGTCGTTCACCGGCTACCTGCTCCCGTGGGACCAGCTGGCCCTCTGGGCGGTGGCCGTGGGCACGAACATGATGGGCTACACCCCGGTGTTCGGCCCGGAGGTGCGCTTCGTGCTCCTCGGTGGCAAGGAGATCGGTCCCGAGACACTGTTGCGCTGGTACGTGCTCCACGTGCTCCTGCTGCCGTTCGTCATCGTGATCTTCATGGCCATCCACTTCTGGCGAGTCCGCAAGGACGGCGGCATCTCGGGGCCGCTGTGATGACGTGCCCACCTCGACCTCAGCTGATCGGAGCGACCAATGACTGAGATCCCCGAGCACCTGCTGAAGCGGGCCCAAGCGGCTCGCGAGAAGGCGGCTGCATCCGGTGCGGGTGACGCTGCGGCCTCGTCCGCGGGCGCATCTGCCGGCGGTGAGTCGGCAGCCGCTGCCGACTCGCGCATCCCGGCCCACCTGCTCGAGCGCAGCCGGGCCGCCAAGGCCAAGGCCGAAGGTGGCGAGGCCGCCTCGGGCGGCGGCGCCGTCGCCGTGCAGGAGAAGGTGGCAGCCGTCGTCGCTGCCGGCACCACCGCCGGTGGCGGCGTGCCCGTCGGTGCCGGCCCTGGTGGCAACACCCAGCGCCTGCTCACCGTCGTGAAGAGCGGTTCGATCCAAGAGGTCAAGGCCACCCCGGTCGACAAGGTCCACACCTGGCCGCACCTGCTCGCCGGCGAGTTCGTCGCCGCGCTGCTGTGCACCGCGTTCACCTTCTTCTTCTCGATCTGGGTCAACGCCCCACTGCTGCAGCTGGCCAACGACAACCAGACCCCGAACCCGTCGAAGGCGCCGTGGTACTTCCTCGGGCTGCAGGAGCTGCTCACGATGTTCCACCCGATGGTGGCCGGCGTGACCATCCCGGGTGTGGGCCTCATTGTGCTGATCTTCGCCCCGTTCATCGACAAGAACCCGTCGAACAAGCCCGAGGATCGCAAGTTCGCGACCTCGCTGATGACCGTCCACCTCATGTTCTGGGCGGTCCTCACCATCATCGGCTCGTTCTTCCGTGGTCCGGGCTTCAACTTCGTCATGCCGTGGAAAGACGGCCTGTTCTTCGAGCTGTGAGGTCGGGATGAGCTCTGCTGCAGTCATCGCAGTCGTCGTCGGGGTGGTCGTCGTCCTCGGCGGCCTCGCCTTCGTCACCGCTGCGCGTCGCAGCGACGTCCGCGGTGCGGGCGCGCTGAGCCGCGAGACCCGCCGTCGCGACCGCGACGCCGAGGTCGACCTGCCCGACGCCCCGACAGGGCGCGAGGTCGAGGCCGAGGCGGCCGCGGCCCGCTCGACCGCCCTGGTCAAGGCCGACTCGGCGCCCCCGGCGGTCTGGGTGCCACCGGATCCGGAAGCCGTCGGTGTGAGCCGGCGTGCCTTCCTCAACCGCGCATCCATCGCGCTGATGGGCGCCAGCATCACCACGTTCGCCGCCGGCAGCTTCGTCGCATTCCTGTGGCCGATCTCACGGGGCGGTTTCGGTGGCAAGGTGAGCGTCGGCAAGCGCGACGAGATCATCAACACGATCCGCTCGAGCGGTGGCTTCTTCTACGCCCCCGAGGCCCGCTCGTGGGTGACGGAGTACCCGGCGAGCGCGCTCCCCAAGGCCAAGGCCGTCTATCAGGCACCGCTCATCCCCGGCCTCGAGGCAGGGCTCATCGCCAGCTACCAGAAGTGCCCGCACCTCGGCTGTCGCGTGCCCGAGTGCGCGAGCAGCCAGTGGTTCGAATGCCCGTGCCACGGCTCGCAGTACAACCGTGTCGGCGAGAAGAAGGGCGGCCCTGCGCCGCGTGGCCTCGACCACTTCATCCTGACCGTTGCCGGCAACGGTGAGGTCACCATCGACACCGGCACCGTCTTTCAGGGCCCGCCGCTCGGCACCAACACCACCGGCCAGGAAGCAGAAGGACCTCACTGCGTATGACCTCGATGCTCGCCTTCGCCCGATCGACTTCGGCGATCGCCTACGTGCTGGTCGCTGTCGTCACCATCGGCTGGATCCTCTACTACTTCGCCAATCGACGGTCGGCCAAGCCTGAGCTCGGCGCGGAGATCGAGCTCGCGCCGAACCGCAAGCCCTACTACGACGACGAGACCCTCGAGGGCAAGCGCCTCGAGCGGTTCCAGTTCTTCGGGGTCCTGTTCCTGGCCACGATCACCCTCGGCCTGCCGCTCTACTGGATCTTCGAGCCGAGCCGCATGGCCGGAGCGATGGAGGCCAAGGAGAAGCAGTTCATCACGTGGGGCAAGCGCCTCTACGCCACCACGGCCGAGGGCGGCTTCAACTGCGCCGGCTGCCACGGTGCCAACGGTGGCGGCGGTGTGGCCAGCTACACCATCACCGAGCCGACCACCGGCCAGGTCAAGGCCGTCACCTGGATCGCTCCGGCGATCAACCAGGTGCGCTACCGCTACGACGAGAGCGAGCTCGAGTTCATCCTCGTCTACGGGCGCCCCTTCTCGCCGATGTCGCCGTGGGGCCTCGCCGGCGGTGGCCCGCTCAACAGCCAGCAGATCGAGACGCTGATCGCGTTCATCCGCAGCATCCAGATCCCACGGGAGGGTTGCGGCGAGGGTGAGGACGACCCGCTCACCTGCCCGAGCGGGCGCTTGCCCCAGGACGAGGCCGAGCGGGTGCAGGCATCGTTCGAGAACGATGCCCAGAAGCTCGTCGATGCCGGCAAGTACGCCACGGTCCAGGACGCCCTCGGTGAGGCGATCTTCAACTCGGGCTATGCATCGGGTGCGTACTCCTGCGCCCGCTGCCACACGCCGGGATGGAGCTACGGTGAGCCCGGCGTGAGTGGCCAGGGCGCCTTCGGTTGGAACCTCACCGGCGGCTCGACGGTCGACCACTTCCCGAACGAGACCGACATGATCAACTTCATCAAGGCCGGTTCGGAGGCGGGCAAGCGGTACGGCACCCAGGGCCAGGGCAGCGGTCGCATGCCGGGGTTCGGGTCGTCGCTCACCGATGAGCAGATCAAGGCCGTCGTCGAATACGTTCGGAGTCTCTAGTGCTGTTGGAAGTCGCCTCCCACCCGCTCGTCGGTCGGCTGATCGCCGCCGGAGTCGAGCAGACCAACTCCGGCCCGGGCGGCTGGATGCCCGAGTTGCGCGGCATCCTCACCGTCATCATCGGTGTCGTCGTGCTGATGGGCAGCGTCTACGCGCTCCTCGGCACCAACATCGGGTTCCGGCTCGGGTTCCTCGTGGCCTTCACCGGCTTCTTCGCCTGGATGTTCATCATGGGTGCGGTCTGGTGGACCTACGGCATCGGTCTCAAAGGCCCCGAAGGCTCGTGGGACGCGATGCCGGGTCGCACGATCCTGCAGGACACGGCCGCACTGACCAAGGCCGGTGCGCTCGACGGGCCCGTCGAGGTGCCTGCCGACTCGACGCCGGCGGAGACCTCGTCGGTGGTGGCCGACGCGCTCCAGTCCGAGGGTTGGCGCAAGCTCGACGAGGCCGCCCCGATGTATGGCCAGACCGCCTCCCAGGCCGAGGTGTTCCTCATCGGAGCCGAGGTGTTCGAGGCCGGCGGCTACAAGGTCATGAACGTGTTCGACACCGGTGGTGAGCGCTACCCGATCCTCGCCGACGGCGCGATCGACTTCCTGGCCTTCTGGCACAAGCCGCGCTACGTGCTCGTCGAGGTGGCCCCGGTCGTCCAGCAGCGCGTCGAGCCCGGCCGCGCCCCGGCCACCCCGCGCATCGACGAGACCCAGCCACACCAGTACGTCTACATGCTCCGCAACCTCGGTGCGAAGCGGGTGCCCGCCGGGTTGATCACGGTCGGATCGCTGGTCGTGTTCCTGATCTGCTGCTGGTTGCTCCACCGCCGTGAACGCACGGTGGCGCACAACCGCGGCCAGCTGGCCCTGCCGGCGAAGGCCTGACCGATGGGGCAGTACCTGCCGGTCATCGCGCTGCTGGTGCTCGCCATGCTCTTCGGCGCACTCAGCTTCCTGGCCTCGGGTCTGCTCGCTCCGAAACGGCCCTCTGCGGCCAAGCAGGCGCCCTACGAGTGCGGCATCGTGCCGAGCCGCGAGCCGCCGGAGCGCTTCCCGGTCACCTTCTACGTCGTCGCGATGCTCTTCATCATGTTCGACATCGAGATCATCTTCCTCTACCCGTACGTCGTCGATCGGCAGTTCCTCGGTGCCTACGCGTTCTGGGAGATCGTGGCGTTCAGCGTGGTCTTCTTCGCCGCCTTCGTCTACATGGTGGCTCGGGGCGCGCTCGACTGGGGCCCTGTGCAGCGCGCCCGTCGACTCGACTCGGCGGTGTCCGAGCAGCGCACGACGAGCAGCACCATCCGACGGGTCGGCACCGAAGGTCGCATCGAGGAGGCAGCCTGATGGGTGTGGTCCGCGACGTGCTCGACGACGGCCTCGGCGGTCTGCAGCACAACTTCGTCACCGCGAGGATCGAAGACCTCGTCAACTGGTCACGCAGCCGCAGCAGCTGGCCCGCGTCGTTCGGGCTCGCCTGCTGCGCGATCGAGATGATGGCCACGGGTGCGGCGCACTACGACATCAGCCGGTTCGGCATGGAGGTCTTCCGCGCCTCGCCGCGACAGGCCGACATCATGATCGTCGCCGGTCGGGTGAGCCAGAAGATGGCCCCCGTGCTGCGCCAGGTCTACGACCAGATGATGGAGCCCAAGTGGGTCATCTCGATGGGCGTGTGCGCCAGCAGCGGCGGCATGTTCAACAACTACGCGATCGTGCAGGGCGTCGACCAGGTGGTGCCCGTCGACGTCTACGCCCCGGGCTGCCCGCCCACCCCCGAGACGCTCATCCACGCGATCGAGACCTTGCACGGCCTGATCGAGTCGGGTGAGATCGTCCGCCGTCGGCGCGACACCGGCGCGGGTGCCGACGTCCACATCACCGAGATCCCACCAGCAGCCGAACCGGTCCCGGTCATCCTCGGGGTCCGCTGAGCCATGAGCGATACCGAAGCCACCGGCGAGCAGGCGACGCCGGAGCAGATCACCCTGCACGGGTGCCCGCTCGTCGAGACGTTCGGCCAGCAGGTGTTGCACGTGCCGCGCGAGCGGTACCTCGCGGTCGTCAAGGCGCTGCTCGTCGACGGGTACGAGATGGTCTCCGACCTGACGGCCGTCGACTACCTGCTCGTCGCCGATCGCCCGCTGCCGCCGGGCATCTCCGCCGAGCGCTTCGAGGTCGTGGTCAACCTCCTGTCGCTCACCGCGCGGGCTCGCATCCGGGTGCGCGTGCAGGTGCCAGCGGACGATGCGCGCGTCCCCACGCTGTTCGACATGTACCCGGGCACCGAGGCGATGGAGCGTGAGGTCTACGACATGTTCGGGATCGAGTTCACCGACCACCCCGACCTGACCCGCATCCTCATGCCCGAGGACTGGGACGGGCACCCCCTGCGCAAGGACTACGAGGTCGGACGCATCCCGGTGCAGTTCAAGGGGGTCGGCGAACGATGAGCATCCTCGAGACGATCCGCGAGGGCAACGAGCCCGAGCAGGGCCTCAAGCCGCGCAGCGAGCTCACCGCCCGTGAGCTGATGCGCGAGGTCGGCTCGGTGCTGCGCATGAGCGAAGCCGAGGCCGCCAAGCTCGGTGACCTCCCCCTCGACCCCTCCGAAGATCAGACGATGATCATAAACAAGGGGCCCCAGCACCCCCGCCCGCCCGGCGTGCAGCGGATGATGCTCGAGCTCC
>DAINND010000109.1:0-9347 GCA_036736065.1 Ilumatobacteraceae bacterium | reverse complement strand
GACGGTGACCGCGAGGCGCTCGCCCGGGCGACGGCCGGCGGTGTGCTCGCGGCGGTCGCCGCGCACCATCCGCACGTCGTCTGTGACGACGCCCAGGTTGCTGCCTGGGCCGCCGACCGCCGCGCCGCAGTGATCCGCGACACCCATCGCGGCCTCAACCCTGCGATCGACCTCGCCATCGCCGTGCTCGCCGAGCGCGGCTTCGACCACGTGCTCATCGCACACAGCGACCTCCCTCGACCGGACCCGCTCTCCCGACTGGCGGCCACGGCTCGGGCGGGCGCCATCGTGCTCGTCCCGGATCGGCGCCTCGACGGCACCAACGCCCTGCTGATGCCGATCGGCTGCGGGGTCGCTGCGGCCTATGGCGCCGGCTCGTTCCGCCGCCATCTCACCGCTGCGCTCGGCAGCGGCCATCCGGTCAGCGTCGTGCGCGACGTCGAGCTCGCGCTCGACGTCGACCAACCGGAGGACCTCGCGCACCCGCTGGTCGGGCCCATCGTCGAACGGATCCTCGGGCACGGCGGTACCGTGCGTCCCCGATGAGCGCCAACGAGCCCGGCCAACCCGCCAGCAGCAGCTCCGCAACCCCGGCGACGAGCCGCAACCTCACCGTCCCGCGCTCCGCACTCGCCATCGGCGCGCATCCCGATGACGTCGAGTTCGGGTGTGGCGGCACCCTCGCGAAGTGGGCGGCCGCCGGATGCGTCGTCCATCACCTCGTGTGCACGGACGGCTCGAAGGGCACCTGGGACGTCGCAGCCGACACCGGCGTGCTCGTCGAGCGTCGGATCGCGGAGCAGCGTGAGGCTGCGACGCGCCTCGCCGGGCCGAGCGCCGGCGAGGTCCGCTTCCTCGGCCACGTCGATGGCGAGCTCGACAGCTCGCTCGCCGTCCGCGACGCCGTGGCCCTGGCCATCCGCGAGCTGACGCCCGAGGTGGTGCTCGGCCACGACCCCTGGAAGCGCTACCGGCTGCACCCCGACCATCGGCACGCCGGCCTGCTCGCCTGTGACGGCATCGGCGCCGCGCGCGACCCGCACTTCTTCCCCCACCACGGGGTGCCCCACCATCGGCCGCGGGCCCTGCTGCTGTGGGAGGCCGACGCGCCGGACCACGTCGAGGACGTGAGCGCGCACATCGACACCAAGCTCCACGCGCTCGAGGCTCACGAGTCGCAGTTCGAGAGCACCATGCGCGCCGTCGACGACGAGCAGCTCGCGCTCTTCCGCAGCCGGATCCGGGCGCGCCTGCGCGGGCTCGGTGAGCCCTACGGCTTCGATGCGGCCGAGGTGTTCAAACTGATCGTCGACCTCTGAACGGGCGACGTCAGCCGGTCATGACGCGAACTGCCCCTGAAGGCGACCGGAGCCGGGGGCGCCGGCGAACGCCTGGGCGATCGAGATCCAGTCCTCGGCGAGCGGCCCGATGATCTCGAGCGCGGTGTCGGCGTGGTGTCGGCGCTGCGTCACGACGAGGCAGAAGTCGAGCAGCGGGCCACAGATCACATCGGTGGTCGCCGGATCATCGGCGGCAGGCCCCCAGCTGAGCGTCGAGCCGTCCATCGCCTCGAGCACGACGGCGATCTCACCCGAGGGCACATCCCGACCGTTCGTCACGTAGCTGAACGGTCGGGCGCGCACGCCGATGTGGGCCACGTGGCGCAGGCGCGCGGTCGGCGGACGGGTCGCCCCGAGCGCGTCCACCACGTCCTGGCCGTGCGCCCACGTCTCCATCAGCCGAGCCGTGATGAACGAGCGGGCCCCCATGGCCGGTCCGTACCAGGGGACGCGCGAGGACGGATCGACCGCTCGCGCCACCGAGATGAGCTCGCTGCGGTCGGCCCGCCAACGCGCCATCATCTCGGCCCCGCTCATCGAACGGCCGGGCACGATCGACGCGTCGGTGCCGCCGGCGGCCAGCAGCGCTGCCATGTCGGCCGCGAACGCCTCGGGGTCGGTGAGCGCAAGCAGTGCGCGCTGGTCGAAGAACCACAGGTGGCTGACCTGGTCGCGCACCGACCAACCAGGTGACGGAGTGGGCGTGCCCCACTGCGTCTCGGTCAGGGGATCGACGATCGCGTCGAGATCGGCGTGCTCGGCGGCGAGGTCGTCACAGATGTCCTGCATCGGCCCATTCTGCCCGGCCCGAGACCCAGGGGCCTGACCCGACGCCGGACGCGACAGTGGGGGGCCGCTGGCCCCCCACTGATGCGACGCTCCGTCGTCGAGTCGGAACGACTACTTCTTGGCAGCCTTCTTGGCCGGAGCGGCCTTCTTGGCCGGAGCGGCCTTCTTGGCCGGAGCGGCCTTCTTGGCCGGAGCCTTCTTGGCCGGAGCGGCCTTCTTGGTGGTTGCCATGTCTGGGATCCTCAGCTTTCCTTGGTCACTTCTTCTTGGGGTTGAGAGCTGCCTTGAGCGTGCTGCTCGAGGTGAACTTCATCCGGGTCGATGCAGCGATCTTCACTGCCGCGCCGGTCTGGGGGTTGCGGCCCGTGCGAGCCTTCGACTTCGAGGTGCTGAACGAGCCGAAGCCCGGCCAGGCGACCTTGCCGCCCTTCTTCGTGACGTTCGTGACGGTGTCGAAGAACGCGGAGATGGTGCGCTCGGCATCGGCCTTGCTGACACCTGCTTCCTTCGCGACTGCGTCGATCAACTCTGCTTTGGTCATTGGTTCGGTACCTTCTCGTCGTTGAGCTGGGCGTAACGGAGCGTTACGGGTCCTTATCGAACCGACTTCGAACGCGAATAGCAAGCACCCTTCTCATTGCAAATGCAATATTCATGCTGCATCGTTCCACCTTGATCGACGTGCGCTCCGTGCTGCGATGATCTACGGATGGACACGCCCCGAATCCCACCGGTCACCAACCCGTCCCCTGAGGTCCTCGAGCTCTACGAACGCGGTGGGATGACGGCGCCCGACGGGTCGACACTCAACATCTTCGCGACCATCGCCCATCATCCGAAGCTCCTGAAGCGCTGGCTCGTCTTCGCTGCGCACGTGATGTCGAAGAACTCGATGCCGGCCCGCGACCGAGAGCTGGCGATCCTTCGCGTCGGCGTCCGGTGCGCATCGCCCTACGAGTTCGCGCAGCACGTGGTGATCGCAGAGCAGTGCGGCGTCTCCCGTGCAGAGATCGATCAGGTCCGCGTCGGCCCCGAGCACCCGGCGTGGACTCCGTTCGACGCTGCGCTGCTCGCAGCCGTCGACGAGTTGCACGACCACGGCCGGGTCGGGGACGCTACGTGGGCGGCCCTCGCCGCCCGGTACTCCACCGAGCAGATGCTCGACCTGCTGTTCACCGTGGGCAACTACCACCTCGTCTCGTTCGTGCTCAACAGCTGCGGGGTGCAGCTCGACGAGGGGATCGACGACGTCCTCTGACAGCTCGGGGCGCCGGCGATGTGAACGCACGGTGACAACCCGCGCGACATCCACCCTTGTCGGCGTACGACGATGTAGAACATGGCCGCTCGGCCTGCCGGGCGCCCATCCGCACTCGAGACCGAGGGCCTACGGGCCCGCCGACAAGGAGTCACGTTGACCGACGTGCTGCCCGCCCCGTCAGCCACAGAGGCGACGAAGGGAGGTGTGCGCTCTCGGGTGGTGCTCGACACGTCGGTGCTCGTCGCCGACCCGACCTGCTTCCACCACCACCGCGATGTCGACATCGTGGTCCCGCTGACCGTCATCGAAGAGCTCGACAGCCTGAAGACGCGGCCTGACGATGTCGGTCGGTCGGCTCGGGCGGCGCTGCGCGCGATCGAGGACCTACGCGTGCGCGCAGGCGGATCGCTCGCCACCGCCGTCCCGCTCGGCGACGAGGCGGACGCGAGCACGTTGCGGATCGAGGTGAACGGCATCCAGCACCATCTCCTCGTCGAGCATGGCCTCGATCCCAAGGTGCCGGACAACCGCATCATCGGCGCCGCACTCGGTCAATCACTCCACGCGCCGACCGTCATGGTGTCGAACGATGCCGCCCTGCGGATCAAGGCCGCCCACCTCGGAGTCAGCGCCTCGGAGCACCACCCGGTCGGACGCGTCGCCGTCGCCCGCCACGCCGGGTGGACCACGATCGAGGCCGACGCCTGCGTGGTGGACGACCTCTACGCGAACGGCACCACCGCGGCGCCCACCGGTTTCGACGAGAACAGCTTCGCCGTGCTGCGCGCAGGTTCACAGTCCGCACTCACCCGATGCGTGGGCTCCGACCTCGTGCTGCTCGGAGCGACGCCAGGTGAGGCCTGGGGCCTCCGGCCGCGGTCGAAAGAGCAGCGGTTCGCGCTCGAGCTACTGCTCGACCCCGATGTGAGCGTGGTCGCCCTCGACGGCCGCGCCGGCACCGGCAAGACCTTGCTCGCCATCGCCGCTGGCCTCGAGCAGGTCGTCGAGCGCCGTCTCTACGAGCGCTTGGCCATCTACCGACCGCTGGTGCCGGTCGGACGAGCCGACGTCGGGTTCCTGCCCGGCGGGCTCGACGAGAAGCTCGATCCATGGATGTCGGCGATCCACGACGCCATCGTCGCACTCACCGACCAGCGTTCGAGCCGCGACGCACGTGAGCTCATCGATCAGCTGACGACGCGTGGACAGCTGTCGCTCGAGAGCGTCACGTTCCTGCGCGGCCGATCCCTGCACCGTCAGATGGTGATCGTCGATGAGGCACAGAACCTCGAGCCGACGACGCTGAAGACGATCCTGACCCGCATCGGCGACGGCACCAAGGTGGTGTTCACCGGCGACACGAGCCAGATCGACGCGCCGTATCTCGGCGAGTCCAACAACGCCCTCGCAGTGCTGATCTCCGCGTTCCGCGGGCAGTCCTGCTTCGGCCATGTCACGCTCGCGTCGTGCGAGCGCAGCGCCGTCGCGAGCCTCGCGGCCGAGCTGCTGTGATTTAGCACGAAAACCCTTTACAGACACCTTCGCGACGTTTACTGTTAAAAGTGTCGGGATGCAGGGGCCACGTGGGTGGCCGGTCTGGGAGGTCTGGTCATGGCGACACTCGAGCTGATCCAGCGAGAGGCGGCTCCAGGGGAACACTGGGCGGACCACGCTGTGTGCAAAGGCCGGACGACCCTGTTCTTCCCGCCCCGCGCCGAGCGGCCCCAAGCCCGTGCCCGCCGTGAGGCCCAAGCCCGGTTGCTGTGCAGCACCTGCCCGGTCCAGGTCGAGTGCAAACAGTTCGCCCGCACCAACCACGAGTACGGCTTCTGGGGCGGCGAGAGCGAAGAAGAGCGCCATCTGGCCGGCTACACCGTGGCTGCGCCGATCGGCGTGCGCGCCCGCGCCATGCGCTGAGCACGTCACTGTCGCCGATCGCATCCGCGTCTGCCACACCCCCGGTCTAGGGTGGCCGGCATGACATCTCGACGGCCCGGCAGCCGGTCGACCACCGCCTCTGCCCTGCCATGACCCTCGCCGACGACCCCACGGTGCGTTTCGCCGTCGTCGACGTTGAGACCTCCGGGCTCGACCCACAGCGTCATCACCTGCTGCAGGTCGGCGTGGTCGTGGTCGACGGGGGTGGGCAGGTGCTCGACCGCTGGGCGAGCCTGATCCGGCCCGCACGACGGTGGTGGTACCGGGTGGGTCCGACATCGATCCACGGCATCCGTCGTCGGGACGTGCGCCACGCACCCCCCGCCGACGAGGTGCTGCACCGGCTCGCGCAGTCCATCCGCGGAGCCGTCTTCGTGGCGCACAACGCGGCATTCGATCGGGCGTTCCTCCACGCCGCCGCCACTGCCCACGGCGTCGAGATGGCGCTCGAGCCGACCCTGTGCACGCTCCAGCTCTCGCGGCGCCTCGACCCGCAGCGCCAGCTCTCGCACAAGCTGATCGACCTGTGCGCCCGCTATGACGTGCTGCTCGAGCGGCCGCACGACGCCCTCGCCGATGCCGACGCGACCGCAGCGGTGCTCGGCAGGCTCCTCGAAGCCCACGGCATCACCGACCGCGCCCGGCTCGACGCTCAGCTGGCCGTCGGGTAGCGGGCCTCGAGCACTGCCGCCGCCGACGTGGCGGCCAGCGTGGTCCACATCGCTGGCGCGACCACCCGGCCGTCGGGGCCGAGCTGCAGCAGCAGATCGCGCAACCACCGCTCGCTGCCGACCACCAGCTCCACGAGCAGCGAAGCACCGTCGTCGCGCACCACCCGTGCCGGATGGCGTTCGACGGCCCAACGGCCACCGTCGGTCAGCTCGAGCGTGGCGACCTCCGCATCGGGTGAGGCTGCCAGGACCTCGAGCCAACCGTCTCCCATCGGCACCGTCACCTCGCGGGGCTCGCCGACCTCTCCGGTCGCTTCGAGGGCGCTGATCCGATCGACGCGGAACGTCCGCTGCTCGCCTGAGCGATCGTCGTCGGCGACCACGTACCACCGTCCGCGATCGGTGTAGACCGCCCGTGGGACGACCGTGCGCGTCGACTGCTCCCCGCTCGACGCCGACCAGTAGTCGATCCGCACCCGCTCGGCGCGACCCGCTGCGGCGACGAGCGCCTCAGTGGTGGCCGGCTCGGCGAAGTCGAGGGTGATCGCATCGTCACCGAGCGCCGTGGCGAGCTTGCCGAGCGCCCGGGCGAGAGGACCGTCGGCATCGGCGCCCGGGAGGGCGAGCGCGGCCCGGCCCGCCGCCAGCAACGCGAAGCCCTCGGGGGCGGTCAAGCGCAACGGCCGGGTGAAGAACCTGGGGATGCCGACGACGACGACACCTTCATCGATGTAGAGGTCGATGCACTCGTCGATGAAGGGCGGCAGACCGCAACAGGCCACCTGCTCGAGATCGGCGATGAGCTCCTTCTCGCTCATCTGGAACCGTTCGACCATCTCCGCCAGCGGCGCCTCACCGCGCTCCATCAACCACGGAAGGACGACGAGCAGGCGCCGCAGACGTTCCTGCACCGGGCGCGGGCCCCTACGGCTCATGCGGCACCCCCCTGGCCGGCGATGCCGCGCAGCCACGCCACGAGGTCGTCGCGGACCTCGGTCGGCCCGAGCACCTCGGCATCGCTGCCGAGCGCGACGACCCAGGCCCGGAACGCACCGAGGTTGGCACAGGGGACGACGAAGACGGTCGAGCCGTCGTCGCGCACCTCCCGCACGGCATCGGCGCCGAGCTCCCGCCGGACGATCTCGGCGCCCGCTCCCCACACGGCGACCTCGGCCGATCGGGGCTCATCGTCCTCGCCGAGCCGCTTGGGATCGGTGGGGAACGTGCTGCGCGGATCGAACCCGACCGGGACCTCGAAGCTCTCGCCGTCGAGGTGACGGACCTCGCCACCGATCCGATCGACGCGGAACGTGCGCACCTCCCCCCTGGAGCGGTCGAGGCCGATGACGTACCAGTAGCCCTCGCGCAGGAGCAGGCCGTAGGGCTCGAGGACGCGCTCGACGCCGCGGTAGTCGAAGCTCACCGGTCGGCGGGCGGCGATCGCCGAGCGCAGGGAGGGCAGCTCGGCCACGTCCGGCAGGTGCGCGCGCAACGTCGCAGCCGGCAGGGCCGAGCCGCCGAGCTTCCACACGGCCTCCTGGCCCGGATCGGTGCGGATCGTCGCCACAGCCATCTGCAGCGCATGGCGCTCGTCGTCGTCGAGCTCGAGGCCACGCAGCTCGTACGCGGCGCGATCGATCGAGTAGGCGGTCTGGCCGGCCTGATCACCGCCGAGCACCTCGGTCTCGATCGGGACGCCGATCTCGCGCAACAGCGCCTTGTCGCGCTCGAACGTCGCCCGCTGGGCGTCCGGGCTCTCGGGGTACTGGCCGGCGAGCTCGCCGACGATCTGGCGCAAGGTGAGCGGCGCGCGCCGCTCGAGCAGCAAGGTGAGCAGGTTGGTGACGCGTTCGATCGGTGCCGTCATCGCGACTCAGGCTACGGCAGCGACGAGCTCAGCCCGACGTGGTGGGCCGCGAGGCGTCGATGGTGGCGCGCACGACCTGCACCACCTGGTCGGCCGACGAGCCGGGCGTCAGCACTGCAGCGACACCCGCAGCCGTCAGCTTGACGACGTCGCGCTCGGGGATGATCCCGCCCACCACGACCGGGATGTCAGCGCCGCGCTCGCGCAACTTGGCCACCACGAGGGGCGCCAAGGTGAGGTGGGCGCCGCTCAGCATCGACAGGCCCACCGCGTCGACATCCTCGTCGACAGCGGCGGCCGCCACCGTGTCGGGTGTCTGGAACAGGCCGGTGTAGATCACCTCGAAGCCGGCGTCGCGCAGGATCCTGGCGACGACCTTCACGCCGCGGTCGTGACCATCGAGGCCCACCTTGGCGCCGCGCACCCGGTCGGCCATGGGCGACCGTCGCACGGTGCGTCACCCGGACGTGGAGGCGGACCAGGCCGCGCAGCATGAAGCTCGGGTGGTACCGGAAGTCGTTGTCCTCGGCGAGCTCGATCCGGTCGAGCCGGCGGGCGAGGCCCTCGAACACGGCCTGCAGCTCGATGCGCGACAACGGAGCACCCAGGCAGAAGTGGACCCCCTTGCCGAAGGCGAGGTGCTCTTTGTGGTTCGGGCGGTCGGGGTCGAAGCGGTCCGGATCGTCGCCCCACACCGCCGGGTCGCGGTTGGCGGCGGCGAACACGACGACCAGCCGTGCTCCCTTGGGGATCGCCACACCGGCGAGCTCGGTGTCGGCGGTGACGACGCGGAACATTCCCTGCGTGGGGGAGGACAGGCGGAGCACCTCCTCGGTGACCAGCGGGGCATAGCCGGCCGGATCTGCCTGCAGCTTGTCCCACACGTCGGGGTGCTCGGCAAGCAGCTTCACACCCTCGGTGATCGACTTGGTGGTCGTCTCGTTACCGGCGACGAGCAACTGCTGGAGGATCGAGAGCATCTCGGCCATGGTGAGCTCACGCCGCCCACCGGGCGCCTGCTCGTCATCGATCTGCGCCTGCACCAGCTCGCTCATCAGGTCACCGCAGGGCTCGGCGCGGCGACGTTCGAGCTGCTCGGCGAAGTAGTGCTGGAACTCGACGATGCCCTCGAAAGCCTGGACCCGGCGGTCGTCGGTGATGATCGCACCGATGTTCGCGATCGAGTCGTCGCTCCAGCGCTTGAAGTCGGCCATCCGGTCGGCGGGCACGTTGAGCACCTGGGCGATGGCCTCGATTGGCAGCGGCACGGCGAAGCTCGGCACGAGGTCGACCACCTCGCCGTCGGGAAGGCGATCGATGAGCATCGACACGATGTCGGCCACCGGAGCCTTCAGCTCGGCGAGCCGCTTGGGCGTGAAGTACGGCGCCAAGGTCGCGAGGAACAGGGTGTGCTGCGGCGGGTAGATGGTGAGCATGGTCGGCACCTGCGGCAATCCCTTGGCGCGCACGGCCTTGCTCCG
>DAINND010000108.1:0-9416 GCA_036736065.1 Ilumatobacteraceae bacterium | reverse complement strand
GGCCGGAATCGACAGTGCTGGCACGTCCTCCCTCGACGCGTTCGCTTCAATCCAGAGAATTCTCGCTGGCGTCGACTTCTCCGCCATCCGGGCGGCGCAGCGTGCCTTTGAGCAGTCGGGTGCCCTGAGGGAGTTCGTCGAGGCGCAGAGCGCGGTCGTGGAGAACTTCGCCCGCTCGATCGACTTCACGGGCATCGCCACGGCGCTGAAGGGGATCGCGGACACTGGTGCCGCCGCGCAGGCCGTGGCCGCTCAGCGGGAGTGGGCAGAGGCGCTTGCACAGTCCATCGACTTCTCAGCCCTGAACAGCGCGGTCGCATCGAGTGCCGCGCTCGACTCGTTGGCGCGCACGAACGCAGCCTTCGTCGAGTCGCTGCGAAAGGACTTTGAGCTCTTCTCCCGACTCGCTGAGCGCATCACGTTCGACCTCCCAGCGATCGACATGTCGGGCCTGCTCGCCACTCTCGACCGCTGGATCCCGGTGAACCTCCGCAGCATCGGGGCGCTCGACGTCGTCGCCGCGGTCGCGTTGGAGGAAGGACTGCCACTGAGTTGGGTGCCAAGTAGCGAGATCGTGACGCTGCTGATCGAGGCCGAGAGTGCTGAGGATCGAGCGGCGATACTCCGCGACCGGCGTGGTGATGTTCTCGACGACTGCGAGGAAGCGGTCACGTCCATCGAGCATGAGTGGGCGGTTCAGTGCCGGGTCGCCATCGAGGCGATGCGTGCCGGGTTCGATGGCCCCGCTCAGTCCCACGCCTCGAACATCATCGACAGCGTCGTGCTCGGCTTCCACGGCAGGAACGGCCTCGCGCACGAGAATAAGCGAGCACAGGACGCTCTCGAGGATCTGACGCTTCAACTCTCCGCCGAGAACCTCACGCTCCGGCCGCTCTTCCGCGCCTTGACAACCTGGTTCCCCGATTCCGGGGTCGATCCGCCGGGTCACTTCTCGCGCCACGCTACGTCGCACGCAGTTGGACACGCGGGCGTGTTCGCCCCGATGTCCGCCCTGGTGGCGGTGATGCTCGCCACGTCACTGACGGTGCAGTACGCACCGCCCTTCTCCGACGCACTTGACTCCGATTCGGAGTGACCGACGTCGACGTGGACCCGGCTATCCCAGGCGGTGCAACGGGTCGATCGGCTGATCTGGGGATCGACCGACCGACGCAGGGTCCACTGACAACCGCAGTGCGAAGGCTGGCTCCCCGAACGGTCTCCGTCGCGTGGGCTTACGTGTCGGCACAATCAGGGGAGAGTCGGGGTTTCTCTTGTCGATGTCCTGGCTCCGTCCGTCCGAGCCACCCATCCCCATCGCGATCATCCACTGCTGTTCAAGCGAGCTGCGCCTCTTGTAGCCAACTGGTTCCCACAGTTCGCCGATTGTCATCGCCGCCCAGGGGTCTGGTTGCTGAGCGAGAACGGCCGCAAGCTTTCGGTCGCCCCCGTCGGATCCTCCCCAGTCGGCTGTCGCCTTGGGATTCACCCGACGAGGCGTGCGAGCGAATCGGCGAGCTGCCTGCTTTGAGTGCTTCCACAACTCGTCGACGGGCTTCTGCGACAGCCTCTCCCAGGCTGGCGGCCAGCCGGTTGCCTTGAGGTCGGCGAGTTCTGCGGGCGTCAGCAGATCCTCCAAGGTCGTGGCGCCCTTGCAGATGTTGCAGCCAGCGTGAGCGGCATCGAGGTTCTTCAGCTCGTGGGTTCCCTTGAGGGCTAGTGGGAAGACGTGGTCGAGGTGCCAGTCAGCGTTGGAGAAGATGGGCATCTGACACAGGTAGCACCGAAAGTGGCCGTCAAGACCGACCCTTGTTCTGCGGAACTTGTCGAGCAGTTCCATCGTGTCGGCAGTCACGAACGCAGGGGGCACGCTGTAGGGCGCCCCGAGTGCTCTCGCCCGGTTCGCCGAGTTTCGGCTGCTGACTTCGCCGTACGACGGAAAGTAGGGATCGGCCACGGCTACTTCACGGCGCCCTTGTGCGCCAGGCCAGTCGTGTTGCCCACGGCATCGGTTGTCGTGAGCACCTGCCACTTGGCCTGCCCGCTCGTGTGCCGCGCAACGTTGGGAACGTGCTGATTCATGGCCAACATCGTCGCGCGTCGATGCCTACCAGCGTTCGTTGCCCTGCGCCGATGGGATGCCGCGCTCGTTGAAGTCGACGACGATCGACGCGAGCGACTGCCCACCCAGCACGCGCGCCGCCGCTTCTCGCAGGACGTCGGCCTCCTCTGGCATCACCTCGATCCGGCCCGGTGCCACTCGCCGGTAGCCGTAGGAACGGCCGCCGCCGTGGGCGTTGCCGCGCTCCGCGTTCTGGTGGTGCTTGGCACTGACTCGCTCTCCGATGCGAGCGGACTCGTGCTCGGCTGCCGCGCCGAGCACCTGGGCGGTGAACCGGCCGCTGGCAGTGTTGAGGTCGACGTGCCCGGCAGCGACCGTCCGCATCTCGACCCCGGCGGTAGCAACGAGGAGCTGCCCAGCGCGACGTGGCTACTTGAGGAACTTGCTCGTCGTGTTGTCGGCGAGTTCGATCGCCAGGTTTTCGCCGCAGCGCTGAGAGGCTCCGCTCGAACGGTACCACCGGGCGCTCTCCAGGCCGTCGGGAGCGCGACAGGTCAGTCGCGCTTCAGCTTCCGTGTCGACCGGCTGCGGCTGGCGACATCGGCCCCTGGCTCGGCTCGAGGATCGTCAGGACCCGCTGTGCGATGTCGGTGCGAGCAGCGACCGCCCGGAGCTCGGCCACGAGCTTCGGATCGAGCACGGTCCCGGAACGAAGCCCGACGATCGTCAGGCCTGCGGTGGACCACTGGGCTTGCGTCGAGTCCGCCGAGGTTCCGGCGCTTGGTACTGCCGGGCCCGTTGACGACTCGCCAGCGGAGGCACGATCCACGTGGCCCATGAAGCGGACGGATGTCGAGCTGGTGCGCATGTCTGTGTACGCACCCGTTGTGCCGCGATCTGCGACAGGTCGCAGCACCGATGCGCCCCGTCGGCCGCCGGCACGACACCTGGTGTCTCGGGAGGATCGGCCGCCATGCGTGTCGCCGACTCGAGGCGCGCCGATCCAATCGTTCATCGGGAGCAAGATCGGGCGGAACTCACAGATAATCACCGGGACGGTGTGCACGATTCTCGGGCGTCGCCCGCCGACCCGGCGTGGGACGATGGGCGGCGTGCGCAGCAGCGGTGGTTGGTTCGAATACGGGCCCGGCCCGGCCCGTCTGCGGCGCTCGTCTGCCTTCTCGATCTTGCGCGAGGTCCGCGGCGGCCCGTTCCGGCTGATGGAGCTGAACGTCGTTGGATGGTCGGCGCTCCTGGCTCCGCCGGCCGTGGTCGGCGGCGTGGTGGCGCTCGCTCTCGGCAGTCCGGTCGCTGTCGGCGCGCTGGGAGGTGCTGGGGCTGTGTGCGTGGTGGCTGTGGCCTGGGATCGGTGGCGCTGGTGGAACAGCGTGGTGTCGGTATCGAGCGATCTCGGCCTCGACGAACTGCGAACGGTCGCCGACCGTCTCCGTGCGGAGGGCGTCGACGTCACCGTCGATCGTGGCCCGATTGTGCAGTCAGACTCGGCCTACGAGGACGTC
Organism: Ilumatobacteraceae bacterium; assembly: GCA_036736065.1. GTDB lineage: Bacteria > Actinomycetota > Acidimicrobiia > Acidimicrobiales > Ilumatobacteraceae > VFMC01. The sequence goes on along the minus strand of DAINND010000108.1, from coordinate 5,834 downwards.
GAGCACTGGCAGCTCACCACACGTCAGCGCTGGGTGAACCGCGTGCTCGCCGCCCTCGACGACGCATCAGCGGCTTGACGACGCCCTGACGAGCCACGACGGCGGGCGGCTGGGAGCAAGTCCGGGTGTCCGACCGGGAGCAAGTCCGGGACGTGGGTGTGCTTCCGGCGGCAAAGCCGATGGGGGCTGGTCGTGGGCTGCGTGCCCCGGTAGCGCCGGGCTTGTAACGCTCTCTTGGCGAGATCGGTGGCGTCCGCCGGGACGCGGGTGGACGATCCTGTAGGTACGTGTGGGACGATCATGCAAGTAAAGGCGGGACGATTCTTCAACTCCGGCTAGGGTCGCAGGCGTGATCCCAACGATCGAGCACGTGCAGCGGTGGGCGGAACCGTTCGTCGACGATCTGCTCGACGAGGAGCCGGCGATCCTTCTCGAAGGCCCGCGCGGATCTGGTAAGTCCACGATGCTGCGCTCCATCGCCAAGCGACGTGGCGCTCTCGTCCTCGATCTCGACGACGACAGCGTGCTCCAGCTCGTTCGGGAGGATGTGGGCACGGCGTTGGAATCGCCGGGGCTCGTCGCCATCGATGAGTTCCACCGAGCGCCGGAAGTGCTCTCGTACGTCAAGCGCGTCGTCGACCGCGAAGGCGGCGCGGGGCGCTTCCTGCTTGCTGGCTCGGTGAGCTCCTTCCTGCTCCCGCCCGGGACCGAGACGCTCACTGGTCGAGCACATCGACTCTCGCTGATGCCGCTGGCTGCGGCCGAGACGTTCGGTGCGAAGCAGCGATGGCTGGCTGAGCTGCTCGCAGCCGGTGAGCCTCGCAACTTCCGGACCGAGCTCGGGCGCTCTGAGGTCTTCGATGTGGTGGCGGCGGGCGGATACCCGGCTGCCCTCCGACGTGCCACGCCGACCCAGCGAACTCGATGGTTCGCGAGCTACCTGGCGACCGTGACCGATCGAGACCTGCCCGACCTCATCGACATCCGGCACTCCGGAGCGTTGTCACGCCTCTATCGGCTGATCGCTCAACGGACCTCATCGACAGCGGTCAACACCGAACTCGCTCGTTCGCTCGACGTGTCGCAGCCGACTGTGGCGACCTATCGGCGGTTGCTCGAGCGTCTGTACCTCACGACCGAGCTGCCTGGCTGGACGGTCGGCGTCTCCGCCAAGACCGGTCACCGGGCGAAAGTGCACGTCACGGATACGGGGCTCGCCGCTGGCGTTCTCTCGCTCTCGGCGCAGCGGCTCAGTACGGCGGCGATGGGCGGTGCGTTCCTCGAATCCTTCGTGCTCGCAGAGCTGATGCGCCAAGCGACCGCGATCGATGAGGCGTTGACATTCGCCCACTTCCGGGATCGCTCCGGTATCGAGGTCGACGTCATCATCGAGCTCCCTGACGGCACTGCGATTGCGATCGAGGTGAAGTCGGCCCGAACCGTGAACCATCGTGACGCGAGCGCCCTGACATTCCTCAGCGAGCGCCTTGGCGATCGATTCCAATGCGGGATCCTGTTCCACACCGGCCCCCTGACCGCCCGCCTCGGCGAGCGTGTGTGGGCGGTCCCGGTCGCGGCGCTGTGGGACGGGATCAAGAGCGAACACCGTTCGGCAGGGGAAGGCAGGCCATGAGAGCCGCTTCATGACCCGGTGCGCTTCACGGTCACGCCTGCGATCGCACGTGCCGGTAACGCTCAGGCGCTGTGCGTTCGACTTCGCTGCTGAGTCAGATGTTCGGGAACCACACGACGTGGCGGGGTACGGCGGATCGTAAGTCCCAGCCGGTTCGGGTCAGGGAAGCAGACGATCGGTCGTCGATGACCGTGACCACCGCGTGCACGGCCAGCGATCGGTGGGCAGCGGTCAATCCAAAGGGTCGTAAGCTTTGGCCCGCTGGACGGCGGCTTCCACCTGTGACTGGAACGTCTGTGCGAACGGTGAGTCCTGAAGAAGTTGGTTCTGCACGCGCGTTTCGGCGTCGAACATGATCCTCTCCAGGCCGACCAGGCGGCGGCACTGAGCGTCGGCGGTCGCCTGGTCGATCTCCGCAGTCGTCACGCTGCTGTTAGGAACGAGGAACTTCGCAGGAGCGTCGACCCAAGTGGTGAACTGATAGCCGCGTTCGGCCATGCAAGCTGACCACGCCCGGTCTGCGGCCATCACGTCGTCCTCGTGGAGAATCAGCTTGCGAGACTGGACCGAGAGGTCGACGATTGCTTCGTAGCCAGGGACAGACATCAGGCCTGTGGGGCCGCCCCAGATCTGCATCGACGCATCGCCGCGGCATCCGCCGTCGCCGTTCGGGCCGTAGAGCGTCGTCAAGTACGACTCGCCGGCGGCCTCGCGCTCGCGATCGATCTTGTCGACTGCTGCCAGGTACTCGGCGGGATCACCGGACGGGATGGTGGTGCGGTAGCCCGAGGTGGCGGCGTCGGCCGCAGTCAGTAGCCCGTAGCGCGTCCGCAGATCGAGCAGGTTGCGCTTCGGTCGTGGGGGGTACGGCCGATAGTCGAAACCCCGCTGCTTCATGCAGTCCTTGGTGAGGACGTCGACGGCGTTGTCGAGAAGCAGGTAGTCGGTCTCGGTGGGCGCGAGCAGATTCTGAAGCGGTAGGACGTCAGAGAGAAGGGCTTGTAGGTCGGGTTCATCGGGCGTGGACGGCGAAGAGTCGATCGCTGACACCGACCTCTCCGTGTCATGTTCAGCTTCGCCCGAGGAACACGAACCGAGTGCGAGGCACAGGCACCAGGCGAAGGTCGCACTCCTTCGCCTCGTGCGCACACCCCTGTTGCGCCTCTCGTTCGCCCTGTTGGGTTTGCGAGGAAGCATCAGGCTCAGCAAGTGGTGATCGTGATCGTCGTGTAGGTGTGGGCGCCGCTACCCCAGCCGGTGTTCGGGGCACCGGTCGCGATGAGGCCGCTCGAGCCGTAGTACGCCGCGCACTTCGTGGTCTTGTTGAAACGGCTCTGCGCGTTGACGCTGATGACTCCCGTGGTGGACGAGTACTGTGCGGATGTCGTGCCGACGAAGTTGGGCGACGCCCACAGGCAGACGCGGCCGCTGTTGCAATCGCCGAGGCTTGCGCTGGCGATGTCGTGGCTGGGGATCACCCCACCAGCTCCGATGGCGACGATGAGCGCGGCTCGTGCGGCGAGCGACTTGGCTGACGGCTTCTTCATTTGATTCTCCTTCGTTCGTTATGGGTGGCGAACGAGGCGCCGTCCCGCAGGATCCTGCAGTGACCGGATTCGACCTCGTACACGTAGGTGTGCGAAGACGTCCGAAGTGTTCCATCGCGTCGCCCGTGTCAACGTCGGTCGAAATCTGCCCCTGTGGCGTCGGTCGAAAACTGACCCCCCTTGCTCGTGGGTGTCGGGTCAGTCGGTGGGTTCGGTGGGCACCCTCCCGAGGTCTCGGTCTTTGAGTCGGTAGCTGTCGCCTTTGAGGTTGATGATCTCGGCGTGGTGAACGAGCCGGTCGATCATGGCGGCAGCGACGACGGGATCGCCGAACACCTCACCCCAGCGACCGAACGGCTTGTTGGAGGTCACGATCATCGACGCCCGCTCGTAGCGTGACGACACGAGTTGGAAGAACAGGTTGGCGGCGTCGCCTTCGAAGGGGATGTAGCCGACTTCGTCGATGACGAGGAGAGGGAACCGACCGAGCCGGGTGAGTTCTTGGTGGAGTCGGCCGGTCTGATGGGCGGCGGCGAGCCGGTCCACCCATTCAGCGGCCGTTGCGTAGGCGACGCGGTGGCCGGCTTGGCAGGCTCGGATCGAGATCCCAATGGCGAGGTGGGTTTTGCCGGTGCCGGGCGGGCCGAGGAACACGACGTTGTCCCGAGCGGCGATGAAGTCGAGGGTGGCCAGGTGCGAGATCACGTCACGTTTCAACGAGCGTTGGTGATCGAAGTCGAACTCTTCGATGGTCTTGGGGCCCGGGAACCGAGCAGCGCGGACTCGGAGCTCACCGCCGTTGGCTTGACGGGCGGCGACTTCTCGCTCGAGGCAGGCGGCGAGGAACTCCTCGTGGGTCCAGCTCTCGGTGCGGGCCCGCTCCGCCAGCCGTTCGACGGCGCGGGCCAGGGATGGGGCTTTCAATGCTCGGCACAGGTAGGCGAGATCAGCCGCCGGCCGGGACGTGGTCTTGGTGGTGGCCATCACGCGACCTCACTGATCCGGTCGTAGACCGACAGGTCTCGTTGCTCAACTTCGAGCTCGTCGACCGGGACCGCGGCGGCTTCGTCGCGCATGGTGCGCAAGATCCGGGCGTGCTCGACCGCCAACAGCGTCTGGTGCTTGGCGAGGCAGCGGCGATGCCGGGCGACCTCGGTGCCCTCCGCGGTGACGATCACCTCGTTCAAGGTGACCTGGACGTTGACGCGTCGCCCGACGAAGCGCGGGTTCACCGAGTAGTCGCAGGTGTCGACGCGCACGTAGTGATCCCGAGGGAGGCGGAGGCTGAACCGTTGCGACGGATCCGGCAGCACCGGCGGGAAGCCGAGCATGGCGCCGCGGTCTTCGAAGATCAGATCGCCCGGGCGTTGACGGGTGGTGGCATGGATCCGTTGGTTGGCCCGCACCCGCAACCAGTGATGCAGCTGCCGGTTGAAGTCGTCGATGTCCTCGAAGCGGCGGCCGGGCAGGAAGCTGGTCTCCAGATAGCCGTTCGCTCGTTCGACCAGCCCCTTGGACTCTGGGTCGGCCGGAGGGCACAGCTTCACCGCCGTGCCGAGCACGCCTCGGAATGCATGGAACTCGTCGGTGAGGCGTTGCTGACCGGCGCGCCATTGCCCGATGCAGCCCTCCTGATCCCACACCAGCTGGCGTGGGACCGCGCCGAACTGGCGCAACACCTGGAGCTTGCCGGCCAACACGTCATGCGCGGCGCGGGTCGGGACCATGTGCGCCCCAAGGAACCGCGAGAACGCGGCGACGCCGGTGACCACCCACAGCTTGTCGGCCTGGTCGTGGCCGAGCGGGATCAGGGCGTCGGGTTGCCACAGATCGAACTGGCCGATCGCCCCCGGCGTGTAGAACGTGCGCTGCGCCGGGTCCGGCGGCCGGAACAACGGGCGCAGTTCCCGCACCCGGTCCTTCAGGATCGTGATCCCGCGAGTCCAGCCGATCCGTTCCGCGATCACCGTCGCCGGCATCTCCGGGAACTCGGCCAACAACGCCCGGATCTGCGGCTCGAACGCATCCACCGCCGAGCCCGGCGACGGCCGCCGATACGCCGGCGGCGCGTCCGAGCGCAACGCATCGCGCACCGTGTTCCTCGCGAGGCCCGTGCGCCGGGCTATCGCTTTGATACTCATACCTTCAGCTCGATGGAGCCGGCGGATCTCCGCCCAATCCTCCACGTCGATCATTCCCCTGACCCCCCGACGCTCACAGCGCCAGGGAACGCGATCCAGCACAACCAGTGGTGGACCCGACAACAGAGGGGTCAGAGTTCGGCCGACGATAGGGGGTCAGTTTTCACCCGTCGCTGACAGCCCGATTCGTTGCCCATCGCAGGTTCCGATCTGCGCCCTGACTTTGCTTGCGGAGGAAGAAGCACTCGACCCTGCGAGGCCTGCGGCGGGTCAGGTCGGCCGAACCGATCGACTGGGTGCGGTGGTGTCGGCGACTGCAGCGCCTTCCACGAATCAAGGCGGTTCGACGACGGTCTGTCGCTGAGGATGACTACCTGAGGAATGTGGCCGAGATCCGGTTCTCGCTCGCTTTGGCCCGAGCGGTCACGGGCCGTGGTCGGCGTCAGCGCCGTGCTCTCTCATCCGCGGAGGGTGTCGGCGGGTGGGGTGTGTGCGGCTTTGATGGCTGGTGCG
>DAINND010000107.1:6084-9418 GCA_036736065.1 Ilumatobacteraceae bacterium | reverse complement strand
GACCACTGCGCCATCCTGCTCGGCGCCTTCCACCTCTACCCCGCCCACCACAACTCCGTCCACCACCACGACGCCCACCACTACGCCGCCGAGCACAACGCCGCCGAGCAGCCTGCCCGGCTGCCACCCGACCGGGCGGTCGGCGGTGGTCGACAAGGCGGCGCAGCGCTTCTGGCTGTGCCGCGACGGGGTGGCGGTCACCGGCCGACTGCCGATGACCTCGGGGTCGGTGGCCTACGGCCTGCCCCCTGTCGGTACGCACCGGGTGACGTTCAAGGCCGCCAACTGGTCCGGTGGCGGCTTCGCGCTGTCGCGGTTCGTCGCCTTCTACCGGTCGCCGCGGGGCAACAACATCGCGTTCCACGAGACGGTGCGCACGCAGCCGGAGAGCACCATCGGTTCACTGTCGTGGCGGGGCGAGTCGGCGGGTTGCCTGCGCTTGCGCCGAGCCGATTCGATCACCGTGTGGAACTTCCTGCAGGTGGGCGACCGGGTGATCGTGATCACACGGTGATCATGCGTCGGCGCGTGGCGGCTTCCATCGCGCTGGCGACCGTGGCAGGCGTGTCGGTGGTGGCAGTGGTGGGCCCGGTGACGGAGGCCGAGGCTGCCGTCTACCCCGGGTGCACGATCGGCGCCACCTATCGCAATGGTGACAGCGGCGACGCGGTGCACTGCATCGAGCAGGCGCTGAGCGCGCGGGGCCTGCAGTCGCGCTTCGTCGACACCTACTTCGGCACGGTGACGGTGAGCGCAGTGCGGTCGTTCCAGCGGGCCAACAACCTGACGGTGACGGGTGTGGTCGACCAGCAGACGGCGACGGCGCTCGGCATCTGGAGCGCCGACGCGTCGCCCGGCACGACGCTGCCGGCGAACCGTGACGCGGCCGATCGGGCGTTGCGCGAGGCGGTCCGACGCACGCTCGGTGCGCGCACGCCGTTCTCGGCCGTGGTCATCCGCAACGGCGCGGTGGTCGCTTCGACGGCCGGCAGCGATGTGCCGCAGCGGGCGGCGAGCCTGTCGAAGACGGTGACGGCAGCGACGGTGATGAGCCTGGTCGACGATGGCGCCATCTCGTTGTCCACCACGCTCGGCGAGGTGCTCACCCTGCCGATGTCGTCGACGGCGGCCACGATCACGATCCGCCAGCTGCTGGCGCAGACCTCGGGGATCCCGAACGAGCGCTGGTCGTGGTTCGGTGGGCGGTACACGTCGTGCCCGCTGGCGGCGTCGACGGTGCTGGCCCGGCGGATCTCCGGCAAGGACAGGTACGACTACTCGAACTCGAACTTCTGCGTGTTGAGCCTGGTGATCGAGGCGCTCACCGGCACCAGCTACGAGCAGGCGGTGCGCCAGCGGGTGTTCGCCCCGCTCGGCATCACCTCGGCGAGCATCGATGACCAGTACCGGCGGCTGGCGGGCGCGGGCGCGTGGCGGCTGTCGGCGCACGACGCGGCGCGGTTCCTCGCTGCGCTCGAGCCGTCGGGCCGGCACGGGTTCACGTTGCTGAGCCCGACGAGCAGGTTCGCGCTGGCCGTGCCGAGCTCGCGGAGCTACGCGCTCGGGATGTGGATCTTCTCCGACGGCAGCCGCGGCCACTCGGGCTCGGTGAGTGGGGCGCGCAACATCATGGTGAACCTGACGACCGGCGAGACGGTGGCGATCCTGGCGCAGACGAACATGTTCACCAGTGGTCTCGACCTGTTCCCCGTCGCGGTGCGGGCAGCAGCGGCCGTGCGGGCCGTTCCCGGCAGCTGACGGCCGACGCCGGCAGGTGCGGGTCGGCTCTCAGGAACATGTCCAGCGGCTCCGTCCACTGGCCCAGCCGGCGATTACGCTGTCGAAAGTGCCGACCACCAGGGGTGTTGTCCCACCCCGCCTCTCCCGACTCGTGGTGATCGCGGCCGTGCTCGCGGTGAGCACGGTGGGCACGGGCGCGAGCCAGGTGAGCGCCGCAGTGGTCTATCCGGGTTGCACCATCGACACCACGCTGCGGCAGGGCGCGCGGGGCGATGCGGTCAACTGCGTCGAGCAGGCGCTGCGCGCCAAGGGCTTCCAGTGGGGTCACGTCGACACGTTCTACGGCACCACCACCGTCACGGCGGTCCGCAACTTCCAGTGGGCGAACCGGTTGCTGCCGCTCAGCGGTGTGGTCGACGAGCGCACGGCGACGGCGCTCGGCATCTGGGGCCCGGCCGTCCCGCCGACCACCACGACCGCTCCGACCACGACCACGGCTCCGACCACCACGTCGCCGACCACCACGACCGTGCCGCCGACCACCGTGCCTCCCACGACGGTGCCGCCGGACACGACGACCCCGCCGGCGACCACCACGCCGACCACGACGCCGCCGACCACCACCCCACCGCCGCCGTGCACGGTGTCGCGTCAGCTCATGGTGTCGATGCGCGGCGCCGACGTCGCCTGCCTCGAGGGCGTGCTGCGCGACCGGGGCTTCCAGAGCGCGCACATCGACGACTACTTCGGCACCCACACCCGCGATCGCGGGGTGAAGACGGCAGAGTCGGCGTACGGCTTGCCGGCCGACGGCATCGCCGATCCGGCGCTGCTCCAGCAGCTGGGCATCTGGGCCGAGCCACCGCCGCCGCCCACCACCCCGCCGGGCGACTCGACGGCGACGGGGAGGATCGTCATCATCTCTGACTCGGCGATGGCGGGTGTGCGCTGGAACGGGGCGCTGGGCGGGTTTCGTGGCGCCACGTTCGATCCGCGGCTGCAGTCGTGCCGGCGCCTGGTGTATCCGTCGTGCCGGGGCCGCGAGTTGGTCGCGCCGAAGACGACCAAGGTCGAGATCGACGACCTGCCCGTGCCGGCGACGAACGACGTGCTGGTGGTGGCGACCGGGTACAACGACTGGGAGTCGCGGTTCTCGTCGGACTTCGACATCGTGATCGACGCTGCCCGGCAGAAGGGGTTCCGGCACATCGCCTGGCTCACCTACCGCTCGCGGGTCACCTACGGGCTGCCGCGCTCGTCGCAGCAGCGCTTCGCCAACTACGGGCAGATGAACGCGATCCTGCGGGCCAAGGTGGCCTCGGGCGACTACCCCGAGGTGGTGATCTGGGACCTCGACACCTACACCGCATCGGGTGCGACGGCGTGGTTCACGTCCGATGGCGTGCACGAGACACGGCTCGGGTCGTGGGCTGTGGCCGACTGGGTGAGCCGTCATGTGGCGGCGATGGCCGGCCGGCCGTGCCCCATGCCATGGGCGCCTGGTGGGCCGATCGAGTCGCCGTGCCCGAACCCGGACTCGCTGCCGGCGGTGCGTGGCCTGCCGAACATCCGCAGCCTCTACGGCATCTGACCT
>DAINND010000107.1:0-5984 GCA_036736065.1 Ilumatobacteraceae bacterium | reverse complement strand
ACCACGATGGCGCTGAGGCTCACCACGCAGATCGCCAGGAAGGCAGCGATCTCGGCCCTGTCGAGCGCGTCGAGTCGGCTGAAGTCGAACGGCTCGGTCATCGACGTGGGGCTGGGCGTGTCGGTGGGCGACCCGTCGGCCCGCCAGCGCTGGTAGGTGCGGGCCAGCCAGCCCACCACCACTGCAGCCAGCAGTGCCACGGTGGCCACCAGCCACAGCACGCCCTGGGCGATGGCGGTGACGGTGGGGCTCAGGTCACGCAGGCGCTGGCCGAGCGGTGCATCCCACTGCGGTGTGCCGCCTGCGGTGTCGGACATCGGCCCCTCCGTCACCGACGTTAGCGATCGTGCACGGACGCTGCCGGGCGGCGCACTACGGTGCCGCCATCGGCACGGGTGGGGCGGTGATGGCACCGTCACCCGGTTCGCCGAGGATGCATCAGCATGGATCATCGCTCTCGTTCGCGGTTCGTAGGGATGGCCGGTGTGGCGCTGCTGCTCGGGGTGGTCGGTCTGGCCGGATGTGGCGACGACCACGATGGCGGCCGTCGCGGTGACGACACGGTCACTGTCGAGCACGGGCCGGTGCCGGCGCCGGTGCTGGTCGACCTGGGTGACGAGGGGCCGTCGGTGGGCGATCAGCGAATCTTCCACTTCGAGGGCACGTCGGGCGATACCGCAGTGACGATGGACTGGATCATGACCACCACCGCGGTCGACAGCCCCGAGGTCGGGGTGGAGAGCCGCGTCACGAACGCCGTGTTCCTGTTCGGTGGGCTCGACGATTCGCTGCTGCTGGAGGGCACCGGGTGGTACCCGGGCGAGGGTGCCACGCTCGAGGTGTCGGCCACGTTGGTGCGGGCGATCATCGGTGGCACGGGCATGTACGCGGGTGCGAGTGGCTACGTGGAGAGCACCCGCAACGCCGACGACACCTGGACCCACGTGTTCAGCTTCGACTGACGCCGGTGGCCCCGGCCGGCTGGGCGGGGCCGTACTCCTTCCACCAGGACGAGCAGCCGCGGTGAGTCGGGGATCGGCCTCACCCCAACATGTTCTCGACCGTTGTCAACCGCGATCCGGTCGCCGTGCATCAAGTGGGCATGACACCTTGCACTGCACCCCACCTGAAGCTGATTCCGAGCCTCTCCCGATCTGGCAAGATGAGCCACCATCGGCACGTTGCACGAGGGAGACGACGCATGACGTATCGAGCGCTGCTGCTCGCCGCCGTTGCAATCTGCACCGCCAGCGCATGCGGTGGTGAGGACGCTGAAGGGACCGACCCGACCGGATCGGCAACGGTGTCGGCCCCCGCCACGTCGCCGGCACCCGACACGTCGCCGGCACCCGACACCTCGCCGGCCCCCACCACCCCTGCCACCGATGCCGTCGAGACCACCGCGGCTGGTGGCGGCACCGCCGAGTGCATGAACGGCAGCTGGGTGGCTGACGCCGCCGAGCATCAGCGCCGGGTCGATGCGCTGGGTGTCCCCATCGCAATGATCGTCGGCCCCGAGTCGCGCGCCGATCTCACCATCGACGGGGGCGCGTTCGTGATGGAGTCGGCCATCTCGCTCACCGCCTCGGTCGGGCCGGCGACGCTGACAGCATCGAGCACGTCGCGGATGGAGGGAACCTTCACCGTCGAGGGTGACTTCATCGCCGCGGCCGACGTGACGGTGGATGTGACCGAGCAGGGGCCGTTCGTGGCCACCCTTGCGGACGGCACCGCAATCCCCATGCCGATGGATGGGATCGAGCCGCCCTCGATGTCGCCCACCTTCACCGGTTCGACCGTCAACTGCGACGACACCTCGTTGACCTTCGACGTGGTCGGCACCGACTTCGGCACGATCACGTACACCCGGGTCGCCTGACCAGAGCATCGGGATCTCAGTGGACGCACTGGCCGACATGGACGATGACAACTCGAACCCCTACGCCGGGCGGGCCGCCGGCAACACGCCAGGACAGGCTGCCACGAGTCTGAAGCTGGTCCTCGGGCTGGGCGTGGCCGGGCTGGTGGGTGGCGCGGTGCTCGGCGCAACGGTGCTGCGTCGCGGCAGCGATGCCGACGTGGCAGCAGCGGCTGCGATCGACGTGGCCCACGGTGCCACCTGGGATTGCCCGGGCGGGGCAGTGGTCGGCGATCTGAGGTCCGGTGACCGGGTGTACGTGATCGGCCGCGACGAGGCGGGCGAGTGGTCGGCCATTCGCGATCCCCGGGCGCTCGATTCGGTCGTCTGGGTTCCGGCTGCGTCGCTCGAACCGGATTCGGACGATCGGGCCGATGTGCCGGTGCGCACCTGCGAGCAGGCCTCGGTCACCCTCGAAGCCGCGCCCGACACCACCGCCAGCGGGTCGACCACGACCACCACCATCGCTGCCACCACCACGCTGGCGCCGTCGGATTCGTCCACAACCACGGCCCCCACGGTGCCGACGACAGCCAGCCCGACCGTTCCGTCCACCACCACCGCACCGCCGCAGCCCGACACCCAGAAGCCGAACGTCCAGGCGAGTGCCAGCGAGCCGGAGATCTACGACGTGAAGTGGGCCGGCGATTGCCCCACGACATCGACGCTCACCGCGACGGCCACCGACAACGTCGGGGTGGTGGGGGTGACCGGCACCTTCAGCGGCCTCGCAGGAAGCCCGATCACGTTCACCCGCAGCGGTGGCAGCTGGCGGGCGGACTTCGGCCCCTTCGCCGGAGTGCCGACGGGCGCGAACCAACTGGTGTCCATCTCGATCGTCGCCCGCGACGCGGCCGGCAACACATCGAACCCAGCCGTCGTGACGGTGCGGGTCTGGGAAACGTGCCTGATCTGACATGAACCGCATCGCTCGCCTCATCCTCCCGATCGCTGCCTTCGCCGGGCTCGGCGCGGTCGGTCTGCTCGCCGCCAGGGCGGTCGGCGGCGCCGACGACCCGGCGGTGTCGGCTCGCACCTCGCAGCCGTCGGCCGTGCAACTGGGCCCGGGCTCCGACGCCGCAGCCACACCGGCGACGGGGGCACTGTCGGCGGCCGACCTGTCGCCTGTGCCGGACAGGCTGGTCCCCGTGCTCGCCCCCGTGGCGGTGGCGGTCGCACCGGACGACACCGCTCCAGGTGTCGACCTCGAACGCCGCGGCGTCCCCGCGGCCGACGTGCTGGCGGTGCCGGCGGCACCGAGCGGCGAGGCACCCGATGTGGTCGGTGCCGCAGCCGCATATGTGCCCGTGTCGGACGCTCCGCTGCTCACCGACCCGCCCGTCGGGGCGTCGGGTGACGGCGGGCCGGCAGCGTTCGATGGGTCACCCTGGTTCGCCCTCCACCCCGACGTCGACCGGCTCGAGTTGCTCGGCCCCATCGCGTTCGATCCGTGCGCCGGGGTGTCACCGGGCGGCACACCCGCCGACGACTGCGGCCCCGGCTATGCCGCCACCTTCGGCGGCACTCTCGGGCCCACGCCGCCACGGCCGTTCATGTACGTGAACCCCGGTCACTGGCCGGCCGGCAGCACCCCCGAGATCCGGGGCTGCCCATCGGCACCGGCACCCAGCGACACCATGGCCGAGATGATGCTCACCACCCACACGCCGCTGGCGCAGGCGCGCATGCGTTACCGGCCGTACGGCTCGTCGGACCCCTGGGTCGAGTTCGACATCGGCCCCACGATCGACAGCGAGGCGGCATGGTGGGACGAGCAACTGCGCGGCGGCGACTTCGATCCCATCGAGTCGATGTTGTCCACGTGTTTCTCGGTGCCGCACGACCCGACGATTCCCTACGAATACGAGGCGTCGGCGACCGACGTGTTCGGTCGGCTCGTGGTGCAGCAGGGGCAGCCGCGGCTGCTGCCGGGGTTGAACCCGACGCTGCGCCCGGTGGCCACCGCCGAAATCGACGGGCTCACACCCGTGGCGAACGTGAAGGCCTGGTCGACCAGTGCGGGCTTCGTCAGCTTCACCCACCGTGAGGTGGCTGCAGGTGACGACCTCAGCTGTGCGGGTGCCACATCTGTCGCGGAGTCGCAGTTGGTGCGTGGGGTGGGGCCGCCCGAGCCGCCCGGCCTGTACGACCCTCAGTACTCGCGTGGCTGGGGTGCAGCCATCCCGCTCCTGCCGGGGCGGTCGATGCTGGTGTGCGCCAACGTCCACCCCACCGACAACCGGTTCCAGGTGTCGTTCACCGACCGGCTGCTGATCAATGCCCCGTCGCAGGAGCAGCCGCGGATCGTCCTCCAGGCGGTGCGGCGGGGCGGCGATGCCACGATCCCGGCCCGCAGCTTGCGCGTCGCCGCGGGGCGGCACATCTCCACGGGCGAGCGCAGCTCGTGTGATGGGGGCGCTGTGCTGGACGAGCTGGCTCCCGGTCGGACGCAGCGTGTCGAGCAGGTGATCTGGGAGTGCACATCCGTGCCGATCCCGGTGGATCGCACCGGCAACCTGGTCGTGCCGGTGCGGGTGCAGCGCGACTTCACACCGGGCGCGGCCGGTGGCGAGCAGACCATCGACATCGCCATCCCGATTCGGCTGACGGACTGTCGCGACGCGAGCGGCTGCCGGGGCCGCGAGTGGTTCGAGCTTCCGATCCCGGTCGAGCGCGGTGGGCTGTGCGGCTCGTCATTCGGTCTCGGTTGCGATGCACCGTACGACGGCACCCTGGTGTTGCGGGTCGACTACCCCGTCGTACCCGGTGCCGCAGGCGGAGACGGCGCTGTGAGCTCGCTCGACTCCATCGTGGTGGTGCCGAGTGAGCAGCCTGTGTCCGACATCACCCGTGTTGCGACGTATCCCGGCACCGATCCCTTCCATGCCGATGTCGAGGTCCTGATCCCCCTCGTTGATCGGCCCGTGCAGATGACCGTGTTCGCCGAGGAATACGGGCCCGATGGCCCCGTCACCGACACGTGCGCGACGCTGGCCCCGCAGACGACCACCGGATTCTCCGAACGACCAACGGTCGCCTTCGCCGACCTGTGCCGTGGTCTGTTCTACCGGTTCACGGTGCAGCTCGTCGACGAGTCGGGGGCACGATTCGACGGAGATCCAGCCGGGATCCGCCTCAGTCATGTCACCGCACCGACGACAGTTGCGCTGCAGCTCTTCGGTGGTGACGGCTTGCCGGCGCTCGGCGACTTCGACGGGATCAAGGTCCTGCTCAACGGTGCACAGCAGACCGCGTACTGGTGGGAGAGCGACGCGATCCGGACGGGTGCTGCGCGGTCGTGCCTGGGCCTCGACGGCACGACGTTCACCCCCAACGGAACCCCACAGGCGCCGTACTGGTCCCAGGACATGACGGTGGAGGTGGAGGTCACCATCTCCACCTCCGGCACGACCGACTGTGATGGCGGGCGACGGTCCGGTCTTGGTCGCATCGGGTTCACGACGACGTTGACGGCCGAGCAGTTGCTCAGCCGAGAGGTGATCGTCATCAACTCGCCCGCGGACTCGCCGCTGCGAATGCAGCTGCGACTCTCGTTCGGCGTATGGAGCCCCTGGGGGCCCAATCTGGCCAGCTGAGCCCTTCGGCATCGAGGGGCTCGGGGAGGACGCCCCGGGTAGAGGGCTGGACTGACGCGCTGGCCGAGTCTGGTCAGCCCCCCTTGTTCAGATTCAGGACGGTTGCGGGGGGTCGACCGACGGCCGTGTGCCGTCCATGACGTGCTCGGTCCACGACGTGCCGTCGTGGTAGCGGAACTGGTGCCGGCCGAACGGGTCGGGGCCCCACTGCCCCGGTGACCCGTCCGCTGCAGGGGTGCCGGTCGGCGGTGCCGGGGGTGGGGCCGGGGGGGGTGTGGTGGCGGACAGCGCCGCCGTGCGCTGCCGTGCCGAGCGCATCAGCACCACCACGAACACGAAGGGCACGAGCAGCACGAAGAGGATGAGCAGCTCGAACCCGCTGAGGTTGACGGCCAACGTGTGACCGAGTGCGGCGACCATCACCTGAGGTTAGGCCGGTGGGTGTGGGGGCAGGCCGCGCCGGCGTGTTC
>DAINND010000106.1:0-9453 GCA_036736065.1 Ilumatobacteraceae bacterium | reverse complement strand
GCCGGCGGCACTGACCTGGTCGATGAGGCCCTGATCCGACAGGTACAGCTCGACGTACGACGCGACGGCCGGGTTCTCGGCAGCCTTCGCGGTGTTCACGTAGATGTAGAGGCTGCGCGAGTACGGGTACGAACCGTCGGCGATCGTGTCGTCGGTCGGCGCCACGCAGGTGCCGTCCTCGCCCTCGATCGCGATCGACTTCATGCGGCCCTGCTCCGCCTTGTAGAAGGCGTAGCCGACCCAGCCGAGCGAGGTGTCCGCGCCCTCGATGCCCTCGACGATCAGGTTGTCGTTCGGGCTCGAGGCGTAGTCGGCGCGGGTGAACTCGTCGGTGCCGCGCTCTTCGGCGATGTCGGCGATCGCGAACTCGACGAAGCTGTCGTACGTGCCGCTCTCCTCACCGGGGCCGCTGACCACCAGCGGTGCGTCCGGCAGCGGGACGTAGTTGGAGCCGAGCTCCGTGGCGAGGTCGTTGGCGTCGCTCCAGCTCGCGAAGCCCTCCGACTCGGGGCCGAGCAGGGCGTAGAGCGCCGCGTTGTCGAGGCACTCGATGGCCGTGTTGGCCGGGCTCGTGGCCACGGTGAGGCCGTCGAAGGCGACCTCGAGCTCGACGAACTCGATGCCGGCGTCGGCGCAGGCCTGTGCCTCCTCGTCGCGGATCGCACGAGAGGCGCCGGTGACGTCGGCGGCACCCTCGCAGAACTTCTGGAAGCCGTCGCCCGTGCCCGGACCCTCGACGGTCACGGCCAGCTCGCCGCCACTCAGCTCGGCGGCCAACTCGCCCACGCGGATCGAGATCGGCTCGACGGTCGACGAGCCCGTGACGAACACCTCGCCGGCAGGCAGCTCGCCGCCGCCATCGGTGGTCTCGGGCGCCGAGGTGGTCTCGGGCGCCGAGGTGGTCTCGGGCGCTGCGGTCGTCGCCGGCGCAGCGGTCGTGGCGGTGGGCTCGTCGTCGCCGCCACAGGCGGCAGCCACGAGGCTGAGGGCGATGACGCTCGCCAGTGCAATGCGTCGCTTCGGGGTGTTCACGCTGTTGGTCTCCTTGGGGATGTGGATCAGCGAGGGCACCGTAAGCAGACCGGGTGTCGTTCACCTGTGGTTCAGGTGAACGACACATGAACGAACGCCGAAGGGACCGTGAATCCCGGGTCGGTCGTCGCCCCCGGCACCGGCCGGGGGTGCCTGAGGGGTCAGCGCCGCTGCTTGGTGGCGACCCAGTGGTAGAAGCGCTCCTGCGCGTCGCCGTCGGGGAAGTGCGCCGGGCCTTCCCGGTGCCACATGCCCTCGGCGTCGAGCTCCCAGCGCACCGTGTCGTCGGCGAGCACGGTCTCGAACACCGTGTCGAGCCAGGCTCGATGCTTCGGGTGGGTGACCGGCACCAGCACCTCGATCCGTCGGTCGAGGTTGCGCTCCATCCAGTCCGCCGACCCGATCAGGTAGAGCGGCTTCGGTGTGTCGCCACCGTCCGGGCCGGCGCCGTCGGGCACCTCACCGTGTCCGAAGTAGACGATGCGCGAGTGCTCGAGGTAACGGCCGAGCTGTGAGCGGACGCGGATGTGCTCGCTCTGGCCGGGCACGCCCGGAACCAGGCAGCAGATGCCGCGCACGACGAGGTCGACCTGCACCCCGGCGCAGCTCGCGTCGTAGAGCGCCTCGATCAGGATCGGGTCGACGAGCGAGTTGAGCTTGGCCACGCTGCGCCCGTCAGCTCCGAAGGTGGCCTCGTGCTCGATGAGGTCGAGCAACTGCCCGCGCATCTCCCGCGGCGCGACCAGCAGCGTGCGGTAGCGGGTGGCCCGGCTGTAGCCGGTGAGGTGGTTGAACAGCTGCGAGACGGCGGCGCCGACGTCGGGATCGCACGTGAGGTAGGCGACGTCTTCGTAGAGGCGAGCCGTCTTGGAGTTGTAGTTGCCCGTGCCGATGTGGCAGTAGCGGCGCAGGCCGTCTTCGTCGTTGCGCACCACGAGCACGCACTTGGCATGTGTTTTGAGGCCCACCAGGCCGTAGACCACGTGCACCCCGGCGCGTTCGAGCGCCTTGGCCCAGCTCACGTTGGTGGCTTCGTCGAAGCGGGCCGTCAGCTCGACCAGCACCGCCACCTGCACGCCGCGCTCGGCGGCGCGGAGCAGGCTGCGCGCGATCGGGCTGTCGCCACCGGCGCGGTAGAGCGTCATCTTGATCGACTGGACCCGAGGGTCGTCGGCGGCCTGGGCGATGAACCGTTCGGTGCTGCTCGCGAAGCTCTCGTAGGGATGGTGCACGAGGAGCGCCCGTTCGCGGATGACCGAGAAGATGCTGCGGTCGGCCTCCTCGGCGGCCGCGATGCGACCGGCGGTGAGCGGTGGCCACGGCTCGTCGCGCAGCTCGGCCCGATCGAGCCCGGCCAGCTCGAACAGGCAGGTGAGGTCGAGCATCGTCGAGTGGTAGGACACGTCGCCGACCTCGAGGTCGAGCTCGCGCACGAGCAGCTCGACCATCTCGGCGCTGATGCCCTCGCGCACCTCGAGCCGGACCGCACGGCCGAAGCGACGGCGGCGCAGCTCGAGCTCGACGGCGGCGAGCAGGTCGTCGGCCTCCTCCTCCTCGAGCGACAGGTCGACGTTGCGGGTCACGCGGAAGGCGTGGCACTCCTCGACCACCATGCCGGCGAAGAGCTGGTGCAGGTGAGCGGTGATCACCTGCTCGACGGGCACGAGCTTCGACCCGTCTCCCACCGACACCAGTCGGGGGAACACGTTGGGCACCTTCACCCGGGCGAAGCGTCGTTCCCCGGTCTCGGGGTCCGACACCATGGCCGCCAGGCTGAGCGCCAGGTTGGAGATGTAGGGGAACGGGTGCGCCGGATCGACGGCGAGCGGGGTGAGCACCGGGAAGATCCGTCGCTCGAACACCTCGCCGAGCTCGGCCTGCTCGGCCGGTGACAGCGCACCCCACGAGACGACATCGATCCCGCGGCCGGCGAGGGCCGGCACGAGCGTCGAGGTCCACAGCCGCTCCTGGCGGGCGACGAGCCAGGCGACCGACTCGGCGATGGCGTCGAGCTGCTCGAGCGGCGTGAGCCCGTCGGTCGAACGTGCGCTCACCCCCGCAGCGACCTGGTCCTTCAGCGCAGCGACGCGGACCTGGAAGAACTCGTCGAGGTTGCTCGAGCAGATGGCCGCGAACTTGACCCGTTCGAGCAACGGGATACCCGGTTCGTCGGCCAACGAGAGCACCCGCTGGTTGAACTCGAGCCAGCTCAGCTCACGGTTGAACAGCCGCCGGCTCATCGGCGGGCCGGCTCAGCCGTCGGAATCGGGGTAGCCGAGGTCCCACTCCACGCCGATGAGCTCTCGCTCGGCGTCGCGCATGATCCGCTCGCGGTTGCGGCGGAACTGCGGGTCGTCGCGCGGGAGCAGGACCAGGCGGGCGAGGGCCCTGGTGCGGAACTCCTCGAGCACGGTGCGGTCCCCATAGTCGCCGTAGACCTCCCAGTGCGGCGCCACCGGCCCAAGGTAGACGATGCGCACGTGGGCACGGGGCGCTTCGGTCGCAGTGTCGGTCATCGTCGTCGTCTTTCGTCTGCAGTGGGAGCCCGGGCGGCGGCAGGTCGTCTCGCCGGGTACGGCGCAGAGTCTATCGCTCGAGGGACGATGCAGCCTCGACAGGGTGGTCGCCTGCTACGATCATCACATCCGGGAACCGTTCCACGGTTCACGACGTCGAATCCTTCGAACGATCGTGGACGTGGGTTCGTCGGGGGCCTCTCGGGGCTTGGTGCGGGCGCACGAACCCGTCGGTCGGGCAGCTGTTCGACGGCTGAAAGGACACCGCCATGCAGCCCACCCCCCTCACGACCTCCCTCCCTCCCCCGACCCAGCGTGCCGCAGCGCCGCGCCCGAGCGACGAAGAGTCGGTCACGGCGTGGATGGCGCTCGGCAACTGCCGGAACTACCCGCCCGCCGTGTTCTTCCCGAGCGATGGCGTGGGCGTCGACCGGGCCCGCAAGATCTGCGCGGACTGCCCGGTGTCGGCGACCTGCCTCGAGTACGCCTTGAGCGAGCGCATCGAGCACGGCGTGTGGGGCGGGTGCAGCGAGCGTGAGCGGCGACGGATCCTGAAGCGTCGCCGTTCCGCTGCCGGCTGATCGCCGGCGACGACTTCCTCCGGACGCGACAAGGGCACCGGCGGCTCGTTCGACGAGCCGTCGGTGCCCTGTTGCGTAGGTGGGCTCAGTTGCCCGAGTCGGACTTCTGTGGCTCGGCTTCCTTCTGGCCCTCGGCCAGACCGGACTTGAACTCCTGCTGCGCCTTGCCCAGGTTCTTGGCGAGCTTGGGCAGCTGCGAGCCGCCGAACAGGACGAGGACGATCACCAGGACGATGATCATCTCGGGGCCACCGAAGTTGAACGCGATCATGTGCGTGAGGTTAGCACCGCCTGCGGTCGCCGCACCCGCAGTCGGTCAGGCCGTGACACGTCGAGCGGCGAGGGCCCGCTGGCGGCGCAAGCGGCGACGCTCACGCTCGGACAGCCCGCCCCAGATGCCGAACTTCTCGCCGTTGGCGAGCGCGTACTCGAGGCAGTCCATCCGGACCACACAGCCACGGCAGACCTCTTTGGCCTCGCGGGTCGATGCCCCTCGCTCCGGGAAGAACAGATCAGGATCGACGCCGAGGCAGTTGGCCTGGTCCTGCCAGCTGCGCTCGTCTCCTGTGTGTTGCGTCTCCACCCCGAACCTCCTGCCTCGCGGCGTACTGTCATCCGCGTAATTACAGCGGTGTCATTGTTCCCGAACGCACGAGGTTCTGCAAGTGGAATCCGTCAAGTTGTCGTCGGTTTCTCGACGCAGCGTGGCGAAGGCAACCGCTGCCGCGCGCCGGACGGCTCAGCCGGCGCGCCGCGCCGCACGTCCGCGGGCGAGTTGGCGCTTGTGCTCGATGAAGTCGACGAGCACGTAGTCACCGAGCGTCTCGGAGTCGGTGAAGAACGCTCGGCCGCGGTTGATCGACGTGAGCCGCTCGATGAACGACCGCAACCCGCTGTCGGCGTCGAGCATGAACGTGTTGATGCGGATGCCATCGCGGGTGCAGCGCATCACCTCTTTCAACGTGGCCTCGACGGTCTCGTAGACCGGCGGGTAGTTGAAGAACACCTCACCGTTCGGCAGCACGTGTGCCGTCGGCTCGCCGTCGGTGATCATGATGATCTGCTTGGTGCCGCTCTGGCGGGCCAGGAGCTGACGGGCGAGGGTGAACTCGTGGTGAATGTTCGTGCCGTAGGCGAAGTCACAGCTCACCTCAGGCAACAGTTACGGTGTGAGCACCAAGGCCGTCTCGCAGAAGCCGACCAGGCCCATGTAGTCGCGGGGGAACTGCGACGAGATGAGCGAGTGCAGCGCCATCGCCACCTTCTTGGCGGGCAAGAAGTTGTCGCGCATCGGCATGCTCATGGAGAGGTCGAGCATCAGCACCGTCGACGAGCGGGTGAGGTGCTCGGTGCGTTCGATCTCGAAATCGTCCGGCGACAGTCGCACCGGCGTGCCTGAGCCCTGACGACGCAACGCATTGCGGATGGTGCGCTGCAGGTCGAGCTGGAACGGGTCGCCGTACTCGTAGGCCTTGGTGTCGTAGGTGCGCTCGTGGCCCTGGCCGAGCCGGCTCACCTGGTGCTGGCCCGACTTGTCCTTGCTGAGCTTGTCGAACAGGTCGCGCAGCGCGTTGGCGCCGATGCGGCGCAGGCCTTTGGGGGTCAGCTCGAGCCGACCCTCACGGTTGTCGATGAGGCCGGCCTCCTGGAGCATCTTGGTGAGCTCGGCGAGGCGGTCGAGCGACTTCGCCGCGTCGTCGCCGAGTAGCTCGCGGGCCCGTTCGAGGTCGACCTCGGCGAGCTGCGCGGGCGAGGTGGCATTGCGCAGCATCTGCTCGAGCTGGTCGAGGTCCCCCAGGTCCTGCATGGCCTGCATGGCTTGGCCGAACCCCATCGGGTCCTGGCCCTCCATGTCGTAGCTCTGACCCCCGTTCATCTGCGGGAACATCGACTGCAGGTTGCGGCTCAGCTGGTCCATCTGCCAGCGCAGGTCCATGTCCTCGAGGAGCTGGTCGCTCAGCTGCTGGAGCTGCGCCCGCTGCGCGGGCGTCATCGAGTTGAGCATCGCCTGCATGGCGGCCATCCGCCGAGCCATCTGCTCGAGCAGCTCATCGAGGTCCTGGGGGCTCTCCGGGAAGAAGTCGCCGAACTGCTCCATGAACTGCTCGAACTGCGGGTCCTCGCCGGCGGCACGGCGTTCGAGCATCTCGTTCAGCGCCGACATCATGTCCTTCATCCGCTGCATGTCCTCGGGGGACATCTGCTGGACGGCACTGCTCATCTGGTCGAGGGCCTGCTGCATCAACTGCTGGCGCAGTCGGTCCATCAGCTCCTCGAAGCGACGCGCCGCCTCACCCGACTCGAAGTCGTAGGACGACAGCTCGCGCACCTTGCCGGCGAGGTCGTTCGGCAGCATGTCGAGCCGGAAGTTGCGCTCGGCAGCGGCGTTGCGGGCCGCGTCGGCACGACGCTCGTCACCACTGCGCTCGGCCTCGGCGGTGGCGTTGTCGACAGCGTGGCGCTCCTCGTCGACGATGTCGTCGAGGGCGTCGGCGATCTCCTGGTAGACCCCACCGAGGTCACCGCTGTCGAGCCGCTCCTGGCGCTCGCGGCGCAGCCGGTCGAGGATCTCGCGCAGGCCCTGGAGCTGCTCACCGTTGCGGTCGCGCATGCCCTGCTGCATGAGACGGCGCAGCGCGCTGTTGATGTCACCGTGGTAGAGCAGGTCGTCGGTCAGCTCCTCGAACAGGGCATCGGCGTCGAGGTCGAAGCCCTTCTGGGTGCCGTCCCAGCGCGAATAGGTGAACCGGGCTGCCATGACTGCAACCTAGTGGCTGTCCGGCCCGGCCGCCGCTGCGGATCGACGAATCCCGGGCTCCGACCGGGGAAGTCCGGTCGGACGGGAGTACCCTCGCCCTCGTCATGCGTGTCCCCCGCACGTTCGCCTTCGTCGACCTCTCCGGGTTCACGAACTACACGGCCGCCTTCGGCGATGACGCCGCAGGTCGGATCCTCGGCGCGTTCCGGTCGCTGGTGCGCGAGACGGCCAGTGAGCGCGGGGTGCGCATCGCCAAGTGGCTCGGCGACGGCTGCATGATCGTCTCCGTCGACCAAGCGAGTGCGATCGCGTTCGCCCTCGACCTCGAGAGCCGCTCGGCCGAGGTGTGCGCACCGCTCGCCCTGCGGGTCGGCATCGCCAGCGGCTACGCCTTGCTGTTCGAGGGCGACGACTACATCGGGTCGGCGGTCAACATGGCCTCGCGGCTGTGCGACGTGGCCGGCCCGTTCGACGTGCTGATGCCCGCCATGCAGCTCGAGCGCCTGCCCGAAGGCGTCACGGCGTCGTCGTACGGATCGGTCGAGCTCCGCGGCTTCCCCGGGCCGATCGAGGTGCTCGAGCTCGGTGGGCGCCCCACCGCCACGACGCTCAACGACACCAGCGAGCTGTGGACGCGCAGCCCGTTCGGCTGACCGACACTCCCCCACCACCCCTCGTGGAGCTCGGTGCGGTCATCGGCCTGCACGACGACGCGCTCGGCGACGAGATCGACCTCGCGCTCGGTGTCGCTGCCCAGCACGTGCGACTGACGGTGTCGTGGGCGAAGGCTCAGCCGCGCGCGGGAGCGCGCGCCGGCGCCGTGGTGGAGCGTGTGCTCGACGCCGCACGGGCCCTGCGCGCAGGCGGCACGGCGGTGTGGCTGTGCCTGCTGTCGCCGGATGTGCCCACCTGGTTCGACAACGAAGGTGGCTTCACCGACGACCGCTTCGCCGGGCACTGGTGGCCGCGCTGGGTCGAGACGGCGGCGACGGCCTTCGGCGACGAGATCGACGGATGGGTGCCGTTCGAGGCGCCGTTCGCGATGATGCGCCGGCTCGCTCCCGACGACGCCCGGGTGCAGGGCGAGGTGATGTCGACCCTGACGGTCGCCTGGCGCGACGCGTGGCGCATCCTGCACGGGCCGCTGCCGGTCGCCACCTCACTCGACGTGCGCACCGTGCGCATCCCCACCGATGACGTCGTCGCCGCCGAGTGGGCGCGCCGCGAGGACCAGCTGCGCTGGCGGACCTGGCTGCAGGGCCTGCGCGACGGTGTGGTCTCGGTGCCCGGCCGCGCCGACCGCGAGCTGGCCGACCTCGCCGGCGCCTGCGACCAGCGCGGCATCGCCGTCAGCGGCACCGGGCCCGGTGAGCTCGAGGGCCTGCTGCACCGCGTGGCCGAGCAGGGCCCCGACCGGCCGCTCGCGATCACGTTCCGACCGATCGGTCCCGACCTCGACGCGCGGGCCGAGGCTGTCGACGACGTGCGCGCCTGGGCGAGCCGGATGACGGCTCACCTCCCGCTCAAAAGAGTGACCTTCACTGACGCAGAGGCGCTTGCCCGCACCTAGTCTGCGGGGCATGACCGCCATCCAGGACATCCCCCTCACCACCATCACCGGCGAGGCGTCGTCGCTCGCCGACTACGCGGGCAAGGTGCTGCTCGTCGTGAACGTCGCGTCGAAGTGCGGGCTCACCCCCCAGTACGCCGGCCTCGAGGCGCTCTACGAGCGCTTCCGCGACCACGGCCTCGTCGTGCTCGGCTTCCCCGCCAACAACTTCCTCGGCCAGGAGCCCGGCACCAACGACGAGATCGCCGAGTTCTGCCGGACCAACTTCTCCGTCGCCTTCCCGATGTTCTCCAAGCTCAGCGTCGCCGGTGACGACCAGCACCCGCTCTACGCCGCGCTCACCGCTGCGGCCCCGCGCGCCCAGGGCGACCCCGACGGGTTCCGCGCCACGCTGAAGGGCCACGGCCTCACGGTCAACGAGGCCCCGGACGTGCTGTGGAACTTCGAGAAGTTCCTGATCGGCCGCGACGGCCAGGTGATCGGCCGCTTCGCCCCGACCACCGCGCCCGACGACGAGGCATTGATCGCCGCGATCGAGGCAGCGCTCGCCTGATCGCGTGGACGACCCGGTCGGAGCCGGTGCTCCGGCCGGGTCGTGTCGCGTCCCGGCCCGATCACATCGACCCGACCGCGAACCGACGGGTCAACTCCGGCTGCGGTAGGTGGCTCCGGTGGTCGTGCTGTCCTTGTTCAGGCGCTTCGACAGGTGGAGTCCTTCGAGCACGAACTCCACGGCGGCGGCCACCGCGGCAGGCGATTCGTCGCCGCCGGTGAGCGACTGCACCGCGGCGCGCATGGCCGGGATCTGCTCGACCAGCTGTGCCTCGTCGACGGAGGCGACGTCCTCACCGGTGTGGGCGACGACGCCCTCCTCGAACGCGCCGATGACGTCGCGCACCTGATCGGGCGTGACGCGCTCCTTGTAGACCGTGAGCACCGCGCCCTTCACGAGGTTCTCGAGGATGATGCCGTCGCGACCCTCCTCGAGCGACTCGA